>NZ_CAWMDN010000163.1:0-6897 GCF_963866575.1 Aeromonas sp. L_1B5_3 | reverse complement strand
TCGTGACCGGGCGCACCTATCACGCCACCAACCGGCCGCCGTATGAGCTGCCAGCCAACAAGACCCGCACCGTGCTACGCACCGAAACCCACAAGGGCGAGGGTTTCAACGAGCTGCGTTTTGAAGACCAGGCCGGGCAGGAAGAGATTTACATCCACGGTCAGAAAGACCTGAACGTGCTTATCGAAAACGATGCCGCTTGGCATATCAAGCATGACGAGCATCGCGACATCGACAACGAGCGGATCACCCGCATCAAGGCCAACGACCACCTGACGGTGGAGGGTGAGAAGCGGGAGCACATCAAGGCGGACTATTCGCTGACGGTGGATGCCTCCATGCACCAGAAGCTGGGGCAAAGCTGGCTTGCTCAGGCGGGGCAGGAGATGCACGTCAAGGCCGGTGCCAAGGTGGTGCTGGAGGCTGGGTCAGAGATCAGCGTCAAGGTCGGAGGCTGCTTTATCAAGGTCGATGGGGGCGGGGTTACTCTGGTTGGCCCCACCATCAAGATGAACTCGGGCGGTGCTGCCGGCTCTGGCTCCGGGTGTTCGACCCAGGCGCCTCTGTTACCCAAAGCCGTCGTGCCGGAACCTCGCTAGAGGTGCTGAGGCTGCGCGGCATCCATCTTCTCATTTACGGGTGTTTCGGGTGGTGATGATTTCATATCGTCATTGCCCGGCGCCCTTCGTTCGTTATTTTTACTTATGCAAAAATGCAAAATGAATAAAAAAAATTTATGGTGCGTGCTGGCGGTCGCTCTGCTCGCCGGTTGTGCCACGACAAACTCGTCTGTGAGTGATGCCGAGCTTGCTAAAGAGGCAAAACAGGGCAATGGCAAGGCGCAGTATGAACTCGCCAAACGGCTGGCGGCACAGCCCGACTATCCGCAAGCCATGCACTGGATGCAGCAGGCTGCAGGTCAGAGTGGCCCTCTTGCTGCCGATAACAAGGTTCGCGGAGCGGCCGCTCTGCAGGTTGGCCACTGGTATCAGCTGGGATTGGGCGAGCCGAAAAGCCCGCAACTGGCGGAACAGTGGTGGCAACGGGCATCCCGACTGGGCAATCGTGAAGCCAGCTATCAGTTGGGTCTTGCCTGTCGCAGCGAACATCAGGGCAAGCTGGCAAGTGACTGTCTCGACTGGTTTGAACGGGCGGCCAGGCAGGATCACGCTGGTGCCCAGTTGATCCTGGGTGAATGGTATGCCAGCCAGTCAGGTGCCGATCAGGATGCCATCGAGTGGTTGGAAAAGTCAGCCGAGCAAGGCAACCGCGATGCCCAGTATCAGCTTGCGCTGCGTTATCAACAGGGAAAGGGGGTGGTCAAACGTCCCGATATTGCCATGCGCTGGTTCGAGAAGGCGGCTGCCCAGCAGCACCCTGATGCTCTCTATGTCCTTGCCACCGAGGCAAGCCCCAGAACGGCATTCGAGGCCTATCAACGCGCCGCCAATGCCGGTTCTGCACCAGCTCAGCTCTGGCTTGGCATGGCCTATCTGGCGGGGGAGCAGGTCGCAGCCGATCCGGCACTGGGACGCTACTGGCTGGAATTGGCGGCAGGTAACGGCGCCCATGAAGCGGAGTACCAGCTTAGCCTGCAGCAGAGCGAGGCATCGTCGCGGGAGCACTGGTTGTCGCTGGCGGCGCAAGGGGGGATCAGCAAGGCACAGGTCGAGCTGGCCACTTTGCAGCAAGAGCGGGGGGAGCTGGAGTTGGCTCGTGAGGGGTTCGCGCTGGCCAGCAAACAGGGTGAACTCGATGCTCAATACGCCTATGGCGAGATGCTGCGTCTTGGTCAGGGGGGGAAGGAGGATTATGGTCTCGCCCTGAAACAGTACCGGCTTGCGGCCAATGCCGGACATCGGGAGGCACAATATCGGATGGGGATGATGCGGGATCAGGGACTGGGTGCCCCACGCAACAGACTGCATGCTTATGCATGGTATTTGCTGGCTGCCACCGACGGTAACAAGGAGGCAACCCAGGCGAGAAATGAACTGGAAAAAGAGATGACCGAAAAGGAGAAAAGCGCTGGTCAAAAATTGGCGCAGCACTGGTTTGATCGTCTTGCCAAAGGTAAACAACTGGACAGTTGATAAGCAATATGTTGATGGGGGAGTTGGCGTATCCCACTCTTCCTGATAATGGTGTTTATGAATTTAATTGTCAGTGAGCAGCCTTGGTGTGCTCTTATTGATTGTCTGAACGCTGATTTCTGCTCATTGATTGTGCGGGATGATGTGAGCAAGATACGCTGATTTTCTTGAAGAGGTGGACGACAGAAGGTGTCGCTCACCTCTTTTTTTTGCCATTTTTTTGAAATTTGTGATTGCAAGTCAGGCTATTGCGACGGGGCGTTTTTGGTGACGATTTTTATTTTCTTATCGTAATGAATGCGTGCAATGAACATACAGGCGGTTGAGTATAAGATGTTGATTTTGTTTGTTTATATTTTCATTTGAATTTGTTTATTGCTTGATCGTTAGAAATGAATCATTGACTTGACAATATATGGACATATACCATGCGGCGCAAATGGCTCTTAAGTCAAAATGACCTCAAACAAAGAGTTGAGGCGTATCGGGTTGTATAGATAACAAGATGGATATTGTGTTTTTGATTATTAGAGCAATTGCTTGAGATATATCGAAAACGCATCCTTGGTCGATGCTATTGCCACCGAAAATAGCGATGGCACCGTCAACTGTCATTTTTTACAGTTGCCGGATAAAGCGTTGACTATAAGCTTTGTGGCCTTGTTGGCCCTTAACTTGGTATTTAGAGCATGGGAAAAGGAATTGACGGCGCCACTGTTGCGCCCAAAGAGCGTATCAATATCAAATATGTACCGGCAACCGGTGGTCAGCAGGCGGAAATAGAACTTCCGCTGACCATGATGGTGGTCGGTAATATGAAAGGGCGTACCGAAGAAACCCCTATCGAGGAGCGCCAGACCGTCTCCATCGACAAGAATAATTTCTCTTCAGTCATGAAAGAATCCGCGCTGGAACTGAAATTTTCCGTTCCCAATCGCCTGGAAGAGAACAGCCAGGACGAGATGCCGGTTTCAATCAAGATCCAGTCTCTGGAAGATTTCACCCCGGACAGCGTTGCCCAGCAGGTTCCCGAGCTGCGCAAACTGCTTGAACTGCGCGAAGCACTGGTTGCCCTGAAAGGGCCGCTGGGGAATATCCCTGCCTTCCGCAACCGCCTGCAGGATCTGCTGTCCAGTGATGAAGCCCGTGAGCAGCTGCTCAAGGAGCTGGATTTGATTAAGCCTGCCGAGTGATCGCCGGGTTGGATTGACTGAACGAGAAAGGAAAAAACATGTCTTTGGTCGAAGAACAGGTTCAAGCGGGGGCCGCCGTCGCCTCCTCGTCCTCCCTGCTGGACGAAATCATGGCGCAGGCTCGCATCACTCCGGTGGATGAGGGTTACAGCGTCGCCAAGCAGGGTGTTGCAGCCCTGATCGCCAATATTCTGGATAGCGGTTCCACTGCAGAGCCGGTCAACAAGGCGCTGGTTGACAGCATGATTGTCGAGCTCGACAAGAAGCTGAGCAAGCAGATGGACGTCATCCTGCACGCCAAAGAGCTGCAGGAGATGGAGTCCTCCTGGCGCTCCCTCAAGCTCTTGGTGGATCGCACCGATTTTCGCGAGAACATCAAGATCCAGGTGCTGCACGCTACCAAGGAAGAGCTGCTGGAAGACTTCGAGTTCTCGCCCGAGATCACCCAGTCCGGCCTCTACAAGCATGTCTATTCAACCGGCTACGGTCAGTTCGGCGGTCAGCCGATCGGTGCCGTGATCGGTGACTACGCTTTTACCCACAGCTCGCCTGACATCAAGCTGATGCAGTATGTCAGTGCCGTCGGTGCCATGGCCCACGCACCCTTCATCTCCTCTGTCGCCCCCGCCTTCTTCGGCGTTGACAGCTTCACCGATCTGCCCTCCATCAAGGATCTGAAATCGGTGTTCGAAGGACCGGCCTACACCAAATGGCGTTCCCTGCGTGAATCGGAAGATTCCCGCTATCTGGGTCTGACTGCGCCGCGTTTCCTGGCCCGTCTGCCCTACGATCCGACCGAGAACCCCATCAAGGGCTTCAACTACAAGGAAGATATCAGCTCGGATCACGACCACTACCTGTGGGGCAACACTGCCTATCTGATGGGCACTTCCCTGACCGACAGCTTCGCCAAGTACCGCTGGTGCCCGAACATCATCGGCCCGCAGAGCGGTGGTGCCATCCACGATCTGCCGGTGCACGTCTATGAGGCGATGGGTCAGCTGCAGGCGAAGATCCCGACCGAGGTGCTCATCACCGACCGTCGCGAGTATGAGCTCTCCGAAGAGGGTTTCATCACCCTGACCATGCGCAAGGACAGCGACAACGCCGCCTTCTTCTCTGCCAACTCGGTACAAAAGCCCAAGGTGTTCCCCAACACCAAAGAGGGTAAAGAGGCGGAGACCAACTACAAGCTGGGTACCCAACTGCCCTACATGTTCATCATCAACCGTCTGGCGCACTACATCAAAGTGCTGCAGCGCGAGCAGATCGGCTCCTGGAAGGAGCGCCAGGATCTGGAGCGCGAGCTGAACGGCTGGATCAAGCAGTACGTTGCCGATCAGGAGAACCCGCCGGCAGACGTGCGCAGCCGTCGTCCCCTGCGTGCAGCCCAGATCAAGGTGCTGGATGTGGAAGGCGAGCCGGGCTGGTATCAGGTCGCCATGGCCGTGCGCCCGCACTTCAAGTACATGGGGGCGAGCTTCGAGCTCTCTCTGGTAGGTCGACTGGACAAGGAATAATGACCGATGCCGTATCTCTCTTCCTGGGATAGAGGAAATACGGCCAGTCTGTTTGATCGCATCAGGGGGGAGGGGCATGGCTCCTCCCCCCGTTCGGAAGTGGAGGTGCTGGTCGATTCCGTAAAACGGCAACTCGATCAGATCCTCAACACCCGTCCCGGCAACTGCCGCAGCGCGCCCGATCTGGGAGTCATCGATCTCAACGATGCCACTCAGGGGAGCGCCGATATCAAGGGACGGATCCGGGAGGCGATCCGGCAATGCATCCGCCGGTATGAACCGCGGATTGTGCATGTGGATGTACGTTCACCCGACTATCAGTCGAGCCCGCTCGAGATGTCGTTTATGGTGACCGCCCACGTCAGGCTGGAACATATCGATCACGTTACCTCGTTCAACGTCCATATGGACAGTCACCGTCACTACCGCATGGTCTGATCAATGTCGCTGGAACATTACTTCAGGGATGAACTGGCTTTTTTGCGCCTGCAAGGGCGCGAATTTGCCACTGCCTATCCCGAACTCACCCGCTTTCTGTCGGAGCAAAATAGCGATCCGGACGTGGAGCGCCTGCTGGAAGGGTTCGCCTTTCTCACGGGCAACCTGCGCGCCAAGATTGAGGATGAGTTTCCCGAGCTGACCCACGGTCTGCTCAATATGCTCTGGCCCAACTACCTGCGCCCCGTGCCCAGCATGACCATCATGCAGTTCTCGGTCATTCCGGGGGCCATCGCCCAGCCAGCGCTGGTGAGTCAGGGATGCCAGCTCGACAGCCTGCCGCAAGATGGCGTGACCTGCCACTTCCAAACCTGTCACGATGCCTGGGTCTATCCGGCAGACATCCAGCATATCTCGGCGCAAAGCGGCAACGATCTCTCCACCATCTCGCTGGATATCGCCCTGCATGCACCGCTTCCCCTGAGCGAGCTGCAACTCGACAAGCTGCGTCTCTTTCTTGGCGGCGATAGCTACACCGCCTATGAACTTTATTTCTGGCTCTCCAACCAGCTCTCCCACATCGAGCTGGAGGTTGACGGCAAGCGGTTCCGTCAGGAGGCCAAGGCACTGAAACCGGTCGGTTTCGAGCGCGATGATGCGCTGTTGCCCTATCCGAACAATGTCTATTCCGGTTACCGGATCCTGCAGGAGTACTTCTGCTTTCCGGAAAGTTTCCTCTTCTTCGAGCTTTCGGGCGGCGAGTGGCCAAAGCAGCCGCTGCCGGTCAGCGAGTTCAAGATCCATTTCTGCTTCGACCGGCCGTTGCCGGCGGAGCTCAAGATCCGTCCCGACTCTTTCATGCTCAACTGCGTGCCGGCCATCAACCTGTTCCAGCACGACAGCGAGCCGGTCAATCTCAATGGCCGTCAGGCGGAATACCCCCTCAAGGCGAGCTATCGCCATGCCGACAGCTTCGAAATCTTCTCGGTCGACAAGGTCGAGGGGTGGGTTGAGGGCAATCTGGGTCGCTCGCGCGGCACCCCGCGCATCTATCAGCCGTTTGAAAGTTTTCAGCACCAGATTGAGCGGGCCAAACAGCGGCTGGCACTCTACTACCGGGTGCGGGTCAAGGAGTCGGTGAGCGGCGATGGTTTTGAGCACAGCCTCTCGTTTGTGCGCGGGGATGAGACCATCGCCCACGATCTGGACGAATCCATCTCGGTGACGCTCACCTGTACCAACCGGTCCCGCGCTGCCCGCCTCAAGGTCGGCAGCGTCTGCGTGCCGACCGGCAGCTCCCCCTCGTTTGCCACCTTCCGCAACCTGATCCGGCCGACCCGGCCGTTGCGTCCAGCTCTCGATGGCAGCCTGCACTGGACCCTGATTTCCAACCTGTCGCTCAACTATGTCTCTCTGCTGCGGCGCGATGCGCTGGTCCAGGTGCTGCGCACCTACGATTTTCCGGCGCTGCATGACAAGCAGGCGGAACAGGCATCGCGCAAACGGCTGGCGGGGATTGAGGAGATCGAGACCACGCCGGTGGATCGGCTGGTACGCGGCATGCCGGTGCGGGGGCTCAAGTCGGTGCTCTCCATTCGCCAGTCCGCCTTCGGCAGCGAAGGGGAGCTCTATCTCTTCAGTACCTGTCTCTTA
>NZ_CAWMDN010000162.1:0-44571 GCF_963866575.1 Aeromonas sp. L_1B5_3 | reverse complement strand
TGTTTGACCGCCATAAACTGGCCCAGCTGCCCACCATCGATTTTCTGCTCGACACCAACACCAGGGGCAAGCCGACCATGGTAACGGGGGCGGCACTGCAACAAGGGTTGCATCAGGCGGCGCGCCAGCCGTTCCGGGTGGTGCCCTTCTTCGACCCGGGAGTCTGGGGCGGGCAGTGGATGAAGCAGGTGTGTGATCTGGACCCGGCCCAACCCAACTACGCCTGGTGCTTTGACTGTGTACCCGAGGAGAACAGCCTCTATCTGCGCTTTGGCGAGGTGAGGGTGGAGATCCCGTCGCAAAACCTGGTGCTGTGCCAGCCCAGCGCCTTGCTTGGGGAGCGGGTACACGCCCGCTTTGGCGCCGAGTTCCCGATCCGGTTCGATTTTCTCGATACGGTGGGGGGGCAGCCGCTCAGTCTGCAGGTGCATCCGTTGACCGAATACATCCAGCAGGAGTTCGGCATGCACTACACCCAGGACGAGAGCTACTACATGCTCGATGCCAAGCCGGACTCCTGCGTCTACCTCGGCACCCGCAACGGTATCGACCCGCAGGAGATGCTGGCAGATCTGGCTGCCGCCCAGCGCGGCGAGAAGCCTTTCGATGACGAGCGTTTCATCAACCGCTTCCCGGCCCGCAAGCACGATCATTTCCTGATCCCGGCCGGAACCGTCCACTGCTCGGGAGAGGGGGCCATGGTGCTCGAGATCAGCGCAACCCCCTACATCTTCACCTTCAAGCTGTGGGACTGGGGTCGGGTCGGGCTCGACGGCATCCCGCGCCCCATCCATCTGGAGCATGGCAGCAAGGTGATCCAGTGGGAGCGCGACACCGACTGGACCCGCGAGCATCTGGTCAATCGCATCGAGCTCGTCGCCGAAGGACCGGGCTGGCGCGAGGAGCGTACCGGACTGCATGAGCGGGAATTTATCGAGACCCGTCGCCACTGGTTCAGTGTGCCGGTGGAGCACGACACCGGCGGTACGGTGCAGGTGCTCAATCTGATTGAGGGACAAGAGGCGACGGTGGAGAGTCCCGACAATGCGTTCGCACCGTTTGTGGTGCACTACGCCGAGACCTTCATCGTACCGGCCTCGGTCGGGCGTTATCGCATCCGCCCGAGCGGCGAGAGTGAAGGGGCGACCATCGCCACCATCAAGGCCTATGTGAGGGGGTAACCAAGATGCTGAGGATCCTTATCGCAACCCATGGTTCACTGGCGCCGGCCCTGCTGGCCAGCGCCAGCATGGTCTACGGCGAGCTGCCCGCGGTGGCGACCGTCTCGCTCACCGAAGAGGGGGGGATAGAGGCGTTTCGCACCGAGTTTGAACAGACCCTGCGCCGTCATGGCGCGGGGGCTGACGGGGTGCTGGTGCTGTGCGACATGGAGTACGGCACCCCCTACAACGTGGCATGCCGCTTTGCGTTTGACTCCGCATGGCCGCAGCCGGTGGCCGTGGTGACCGGGGTGAACTTTCCCATGCTGCTGATGAGTGCCGACTGGCTGGCGGCGACCGATGTGCACGAGGCGGCACGCCAGTTGCTGGCCCAAGCACTGGAATCCATGGTGATCGCGGCCCCGGCGGCACACCAGCAAGATGACAACTTCTAGGAGAGCGAGATGGCGATTTCATTTGTACGCATTGACGATCGGGTGATCCACGGCCAGCTGGTGACGCGCTGGGCCAGAGAGCTGCCCTGCGACGGCATCGTCGCGATTGATGACGAGGTGGCGGCCGATCCGTTGCTCTCCCAGGTGATGATAGGCGCTGTGCCGGACACCAAGGTGTGGCTGTTCGACGTGGCGACGGCCATTGCCAAGCTGCCCAAGGTGATCGCCAGTGACAAGCGCTACTTCGTGATTGGCAAGTCGCCGGTCACCCTGCAGCGGCTCTGCGCCGCCGGCATCTCTCTTGAGAACCACAACGGCAAGATCAACGTCGGGCCCATGAGTGCCCGCGAGCAGACCACCACCATAGGCCCCAACCAGTCGGTGACGGCGCAGGAGATCGCTGCTTTTGACTATCTTGCCAGCCTTGGCCACGAGATTGACTTTCGGCTGGTGCCGGACGCCAGCCACTACAGCTGGGCGGATGCCCAGAAAAAGCTGAAATAGGGAGCAAACATCATGTTTCTGGAAGCAACTCTCATCGGGATACTCTGTTATCTCGGTGCCCTCAGTAGTCCCTGGCTGCTGGGATTGACCGGGGGCTGGTACACCATTACCCGTCCGCTGGTTTCGGGCATGCTGGTGGGGGCCATCCTCGGTGATATCCAGACCGGGATCCTCATCGGGGTGGCGGTGCAGGCGGTCTATATCGCCATGGTGACGCCGGGCGGTTCCATGCCGGCTGATCTCAACTTCGTCGCCTTTCCGGCCATCGCCCTCGGCGTCATGTCGGGCAAGGAGCCGTCAGTTGCCGTGGCCATTGCCGCCACCATCGGCATTGCCGGTACCATCCTCTTCAACTTCATGATGGTCTTCAACTCCTACTGGAACCACAGGGCCGACGTGGCGCTGGAGCAGGCGGATGAAAAGGGGGTGTATCTCAACAGCGCCATTTTCCCGCAGGTCAGCAACTTCGTACTGCGCTTCGTGCCCACCTTTATCGCCGTCTATTTTGGCAATCAGTACATCGAAGGCTTCATGAACAGCCTGCCTGAGCTGGTGATCCGCACCATGACGGTGGTGGGCGGTATTCTGCCGGCGGTCGGCATTGCCATCCTGCTCAAGCAGATCATCAAGCAGAGCAGCATGCTGATCTATTTTCTGGTGGGCTTTGTCGGGATCGTTTTTCTCAAGCTCAACATGGTAGGGCTGGTGATGATCGGCGCCCTGCTTGCACTCATCCACTACAACTACAAGCCGGAACCACGCCCTGCACCGGTTGCCCGTGCAGCCACCCAAACCGATGATGAGGATGAATTCTGATGGACGCAAAGCTGCAAGCGGGCCAGCCGGTGAACAATGCGCCGGTGGCTCTCACTCCCAAGGATCTGCGTGCCTGCTGGCGTTCGTGGATGATGTACAACCTCTCCTCCATGAGCTTCGAACGTCTCGAATCGTTCGGCTTTTGCCTTGGCATGATGCCGGCACTCAAGAAGCTCTATCCCGGCAAGGTGGAGAGGATGGAGGCGATGAAACGCCATGCCTCCTTCTACAACACTGAGCCCCAGATTGGCGCCATCATCAACGGGCTGGCGGTGGGGTTGGAGGAGAAGCGGGCTAACGGCGAGAAGATCGATGGCGAGACCATCAACACCCTGAAAGTCGGCTTGATGGGCCCCATCGCCGGGATCGGGGACTCCATGATCCCGGGCATGCTGGTGCCCATTCTGCTCAGCATCGGCATGGCACTGGCCGCCGGCGGCAGCGTGTTGGGGCCGCTCTTTTACATAATCAGCTTCAACGCCATCGTCATCACCGGCTCCTACATGCTGTTCATGAAGGGCTACCGGATGGGAACCGGCTCGGTGGAGGCGCTGGTGAGCTCGGAGTCGGTCAAACTGCGCGAGGCGCTCTCCCTGCTCGGGGTCTTCGTGATGGGCGGGGTGGCCGCCAGTTATGTCAACCTCTCCACCGGGCTCGATTTTGTCACCTCGGACGGGGTCAATATTCAGGTACAGGCCATGTTGGATGGCATCTTCCCCAAACTGATGCCGCTGCTGGTGGTGCTGGGCACCTGGTATCTGATGGCCAGACGCAATGTCTCGCCGGTCAAGGCGATGCTGGGGCTGCTGGTAGTGGCCTTTGTCGGGGTCGCCATCGGTCTCTTCTAGGCCGATTTTGGAGAGTGAGAGCAAATAACGGGAGAGCGAGGCTCTCCCTTTTTCATGGACTGGGTCCTGGGTCGGGTGGAGGCGAGGTGATGAGATGCATGATGAGATAAGAGCCGCGGCGCAGCGCTGTCAACGTTGGCTGGTGGAGGAGGCGCTGCCCCGTTGGGGATCTCGGGGATTTGATTTGGAAAGGGGGCTGTTTGCCGAAGGGCTGGATGGTGCTGGCGAGCCCCTCTGGCAACCCACCCGATTTCGGGTGCAGAGTCGGCAGATCTATGTGTTCAGCCACGCAGCCCTGCTCGGCTGGTATGAGGGAGGCGAGCTGGCAGAGCGCTGCGCCAGGTTCGGCATGAGGCACTTTGATGATGGTGCCGGCAACCAGCTGTTTTCCCTTAATGCCGATGGTTCTCCTGCCGACAGTTCGGTGTGCTGCTACGAATACGCCTTTGCCCTGCTGGCCGAATGCTGGCTCTACCGCTTGAGCGGCGAGCCGTGCTGGCAGCAACAGGCCGAGTCGCGCTATCAGGCCATCGTGCAGCTTTTTGCCGATCCTGTGTATGGCGGGTTTCACTCCAGCTGGCCAGCCGGTTCGCTGCGCAGCCAAAACCCCCATATGCATCTTTTCGAAGCACTGCTGGTGGCTGCGGAGAGTTTTGATGATCCCCGCTGGCAAGTTCGTGCCCATCGGCTCTATCAGCTGTTTCGCCAGCGCTTTCTGGAGCCCGTCTTGCTGCGGGAGTTCTTCGATGAACGGCTTCTCCCGGTTCATCCTGATTCGCACCTGATCGACCCGGGTCATCACTACGAATGGTGCTGGCTGCTGGCCCGCTATCGGGCATTGGCAAAAGGGTGGAGGTGTGGGCCGAGTGAGCGCGAGATAGATGAGGGGATCGCCATCCTGAACCGCTTTGCCACCGCTCACGGCCACGGGCCGACCGGGCTGGTGATGGATGAGCTTACCGATGACGGGCAGCTCCATCGGGCGACCAGTCGGCTCTGGTGCCAGACCGAGCATCTCAAGGCGCTGCTGGCGACCTATGAGCGGCAAGGGGACGCAGAGATAGCCCATCAGATTGGCGAGGTGGTGAGGCGGATCTTCCACTACTACCTGACGCCAGCCTTGCCCGGCCAATGGGTCGATCAGGTCGATGTTACCGGTCGGCCGCTGACAACTCATGCCCCAGCCAGTACCTTCTACCACCTGTTTGTGGCGTTTAGCGAGCTGGCAAGGGTGGCAGAAAGGAGAAGTGAAAGCGGGTAACAGACCAAGAGAAGATCAAAAATCCCAGCCCGGTTGTTCTTGCTGCTCGGGTTGAGTTCCTTCCTGTGCCTTGCGGCGGGCGGCTTCGACCCGCGCCTTGCGGGCGCGGCACAGGCGCATTACATCCTGCTGCTGGGCGGGGGTCATGGCGAGCCAGTTGAAACGCTCTTCGCGGCTGCGCAAACACCCTTTGCAGTAGCCCTTGTTGTTCACTTCGCAGACCCCGATGCAGGGGCTTTGCAGCGGGAAGATCTCGAGCTGTTCCATCCATCACCTCGCACATCCTGTCACCTTGTTATAACCCAGCTGTCACCTTTGGCGAAATCCCTCTTCAAGTGATTGATGTCGTTTGCTTTCCCCCTGCAAATTTGGCATCTTCCCCGCCGAGCATGGCTATTGGCGTTATATGAGGACATATGAACAAACACGCGTACTGGCTGACCGCCGTGGTGCTGGGTCTGGCCGGGTGTGCAGGCAACTCTGAGCAAAATCAGGTGCCCAAAAAACAGACCGACAACAGATGTTTCCTGAACTGCGAGGTGCCGGTAAATCTGGGCAAGCAGTATCTGGACGGCACCTTGCCGGGGGAGCTGGTCAGGGTTGAGCGGGTCAATAGCCGTGCACGAGCCGATTACAGCAAGTTTGGCCCCCAGAGCAGGCTGGTGCTGGAGCGCTCCGGCAAGATGAATCGCCGCTATGGCGAGCTCTACCACAAGCTCTCCCGCTGGGTGGCCAATGGCGGCAACCCTGCCGACATCACCCGGTACGGCATCAGCCTGGCCCAGCTGGGCGGGGCGGATCGGATGGGTAACGTGCTCTTCACCGGCTACTACTCGCCGGTGCTGGAGGTGCGTCGTCGCCCCGATGCCAAGTACAAATATCCAATTTATGCCATGCCCAACTGTGGCAGCCGTTGTCCGACCCGGGCCCAGATCCATCAGGGGGCGCTGGCCAACCGCGGGCTGGAGCTGGGTTACAGCAAATCCCTTATCGACAACTTCCTGATGGATGTGCAGGGTTCCGGCTTTGTGCACTATGGCGACGAGGATCGGCTGCAATATCTGGGCTACAGCGGCAAGAACGGTCACGGTTACGTGAGTATCGGCCGGGTGCTGATCGACCGCGGCGAAGTGCCCAAGGAGCAGATGTCGATGAAGGCCATCAAGGATTGGGCGAGCCGCCAGCCTGAGGAGAGCGTCAAGGAGCTGGTGGAGCAGAACCCCTCCTATGTCTTCTTCGAGCGCCGCCCGACCAACGATGTTATTGGTGCCGCCGGCATTCCGCTGCTGCCGCTGGCGGCCGTTGCTGCCGACAAGACCCTGTTGCCGATGGGCACACCGATCCTCGCCGAAGTGCCCTTGCTCGACAAAGAGGGCAACTGGACCGGCAAACATCAGCTGCGGCTGTTGATTGCGCTGGATGTGGGCGGCGCGGTGAAGAAGGGCCACCTCGACCTCTACCACGGCATGGGCGAGAAGGCCGGTGTCGCGGCGGGGCATTACAAGCACTTCGGCCGGGTCTGGAAGCTGGGTCTGCACCACGGGCCGACTGCCGCGCCCTGGCTGTAAGGTTCAGTAGGGGCGGGTGGTACATCAGCCGCCTGCCCACGAGGTATAGAGATGGATGTAAAAAAGCCGCCGGAGCAATCCGGCAGCTTTTTATTTGCGTGCTCGAGGTGCTGCAAGCGGGATCAGCGTTTCTGGATATCCAGCTTGATGGCGCCGACCGGCTTGCAGCAGCAGGGGAGACACTCCCCCTGGGAGACAAAGGCGAGCGGCACATTGGGATAGTGCACCTTGCCCGCGATGAGCGGGGTGCGGCAGGCACCGCAATAGCCGCTGCGGCACTGGAACTCGACCCGATGGCCGTGGCGCTCCAGGGTTTCCAGCACGCTTTCGCCGGGATTAGCGTGCAGCACGGCATCCCGGGTATGTACCCGTGGTGCCTGTACCGCCTGCTGTTCGGCAGGCGAGTGCTGGGCAGGGGTCAGCGTGCGGATGGCGTCACTCACAGCTCAAAATCACCCAGATCGTCGGCATTCACTTCGCTGTCGATCTGACCTACCAGATAGGAGCTTACCTCCACCTCTTGCGGGGCGACCTGCACGTTGTCGGAAGAGAGCCAGGTGTTGATCCAGGGGATCGGGTTCTGCTTGGTGCCGGCAAAGGCTGGCTGCAGACCGACGGCGGCCATCCGCAGGTTGGTGATGTACTCGACGTACTGGCAGAGGATGTCCTTGTTCAGGCCGATCATGGAGCCGCCCTGGAACAGGTACTCGGCCCACTCTTTCTCCTGAATGGCCGCCTCTTTGAACAGCTCGAAGCAGGCCTGTTCGCACTCGGCGGCGATCTCGGCCATCTCGGGATCGTCCTGACCGCTGCGCATCAGGTTCAGCATGTGCTGGGTACCGGTCAGGTGGAGTGCCTCATCGCGGGCGATCATCTTGATGATCTTGGCGTTGCCCTCCATCAGCTCGCGCTCGGCGAAGGCAAAGGAGCAGGCGAAGCTGACGTAGAAGCGGATCGCTTCCAGCGCGTTGACGCTCATCAGGCAGAGATAGAGCTTCTTCTTGAGCTCACGCAAGGTGATGGTTACCTCGCGGCCAGCAACGGTGTGGGTTCCTTCACCGTGCAGGTTGTAGAGGGCGGTCGCTTCGATCAGGTCGTCGTAGAAGTGGCTGATGGAGCCGGCGCGCTTGAGGATCTGCTCGTTGGTCACGATGTCGTCGAACACCTGGGCGGGGGTGTTGACGATATTGCGGATGATGTGGGTGTAGGAGCGAGAGTGGATGGTCTCGGAGAACGCCCAGGTCTCGATCCAGGTTTCCAGCTCCGGAATGGAGACCAGCGGCAGCAGCGCTACGTTGGGGCTGCGACCCTGAATGGAGTCCAGCAGGGTCTGGTACTTCAGGTTGGAGATGAAGATGTGCTGCTCGTGGGGCGGCAGGGCCTGATAGTCGATGCGATCACGGGAGACATCCACCTCTTCCGGGCGCCAGAAGAAGGAGAGTTGCTTTTCGATCAGCCGCTCGAACACTTCGTGCTTTTGCTGGTCATAACGGGCTACGTTGACCGATTGGCCAAAAAACATCGGCTCTTTGAGCTGGTCGTTTTGGGTTTGGCAGAAAGTTGAATAGGCCATGGTTACCAGAATGTCTGTATGGAGAAAACAGGAGAGCGGGAGCTTGTCGCTCCCGCCCGGTTATCAGATCTTGCCGTGACTTAGATTTTGCAAGCCCCGCCAGCACAACCGTCATCTTGCAGATCGGTCTGGGCATCGTCCGCACCATCACGGGTGTTGTGATAGTAGAGGGTCTTGAGGCCGTATTTGTAGGCGGTCAGCAAGTCCTTCAGCAGCTGCTTCATCGGCACCTTGTTGCCTTCGAAACGGGCCGGGTCGTAGTTGGTGTTGGCGGAGATCGCCTGATCCACAAACTTCTGCATGATACCGACCAGCTGAAGGTAGCCGTCAACGCTCGGTTGCTTCCAGAGCAGCTCGTATTGATCTTTCAGGCGATCATACTCGGGCACTACCTGTTTGAGAATGCCGTCTTTGGATGCCTTGACCGATACCAGACCGCGCGGCGGCTCGATACCGTTGGTGGCGTTGGAGATCTGGCTGGAGGTCTCGCTCGGCATCAGGGCGGTCAGGGTGGAGTTGCGCAAGCCCACGGACTTGATCTCTTCGCGCAGGCTTTCCCAATCCAGATGCAGCGGCTCGTTGCACAGCGCATCCAGATCCTTCTTGTAGGTGTCGATCGGCAGAATGCCCTGGGCATAGGTGGTCTCGCCAAACAGCGGGCATGGACCGAATTCGCGGGCCAGCTGCGCGGAGGCTTTCAGCAGGTAGTACTGGATGGCCTCGAAGGTACGGTGAGTCAGGGCCAGACCGGAGCCGTCAGAGTAGCGGGCACCGTTCTTGGCCAGGTAGTAGGCGTAGTTGATGACGCCGATCCCCAGAGTACGACGACCCATGCTGCCACGCTTGGCGGCGGCAATCGGGTAGTCCTGATAGTCGAGCAGGGCATCGAGGGCACGCACGGCCAGATCGGCCATCTCTTCCAGATCTTCCAGCTTGTCGATGGCACCCAGGTTGAAGGCTGAGAGGGTGCACAGGGCGATCTCGCCGTTCTCGTCGTCGATGTTGTTGAGCGGCTTGGTCGGCAGCGCAATCTCGAGGCAGAGGTTGGACTGGCGCACCGGCGCCACGCTCGGATCAAAAGGGCTGTGGGTGTTGCAGTGATCGACGTTCTGGATGTAGATGCGACCGGTACCGGCACGCTCCTGCATCATCAGGGAGAAGAGATCGACGGCCTTGAGGGTCTTTTTGCGAATGGCCGGATCCTGCTCGTACTTGACGTAGAGCTCTTCGAACTTGTCCTGATCGGCGAAGAAGGCGTCGTATAGGCCCGGCGCATCGGACGGGGAGAACAGGGTGATGTCACCGCCCTTGATGAGGCGCTGATACATAAGCTTGTTGATCTGCACGCCGTAGTCCATGTGACGGACACGGTTCTCTTCCACGCCGCGGTTGTTCTTCAGCACCAGCAGGCTTTCCACTTCGGTGTGCCACAGCGGGTAGAACAGGGTGGCCGCACCGCCGCGCACGCCGCCCTGGGAGCAGCACTTCACGGCAGTCTGGAAGTATTTGTAGAAGGGGATGCAACCGGTGTGGAATGCTTCGCCGCCACGGATCGGGCTGCCCAGACCGCGGATGCGCCCGGCGTTGATGCCGATACCGGCGCGCTGGGAGACGTAACGCACGATGGAGCTGGCGGTGGCGTTGATGGAGTCCAGGCTGTCGTCGCATTCGATCAGGACGCAGGAGCTGAACTGACGGGTCGGGGTGCGCACGCCGCTCATGATCGGGGTCGGCAGGGAGATCTTGAAGGTCGAGACCGCATCATAGAAGCGCTTGATGTAGTCCAGACGGGTATCTTTCGGATACTTGGAGAAGAGGCATGCCGCCACCAGGATGTAGAGGAATTGCGGGCTCTCGTAGATCTCGCCGGTGACACGGTTTTGTACCAGATACTTGCCTTCCAGCTGCTTGACCGCTGCATAGGAGAAGTTCATGTCGCGCCAGTGATCCATGTGCGCGTTCAGCTCTTCGAACTCTGCCTGGGTGTAGTCTTCCAGCAGGTGTTTGTCGTACTTGCCCATGTCGACCAGACGAGCCACGTGCTGGTAGAGGTGGGGCGGTTCGAACTGGCCGTAGGCCTTCTTGCGCAGGTGGAAGATGGCCAGACGGGCAGCCATGTACTGGTAGTCAGGGGTCTGCTCGGAGATGAGGTCAGCCGTTGCCTTGATGATGGTTTCGTGAATGTCGGCGGTACGGATACCGTCATAGAACTGGATGTGGGACTTGAGCTCTACTTGGGAGACCGACACGTTGTCGAGACCCTCGGCGGCCCAGTCCAGCACGCGGTGAATTTTATCCAGATCGATGGGTTCTTTGTGTCCGTTACGCTTCGTCACAAACAAGTTCATTGGCTGATGACCTTTAGTTGATTCCCGAAAAACCATCGCACGCCACCCGGCTGCTGGCGGTCACAGGAGGACAGACCGGTGCAGTTGTTGGGTAACTATTGTGCGATGAATCACAAGATATAGTGTTATTTTGATGTCGAGCTACAAGATAGTGAGGTCGACTGCGCATTGCAATGTGTGGATAACTGGCTTGCTGTGGATAAATTGTGGGTGTTGTTGTCTCTGTTAGTGGTTGCTCACAGTGAGCGGGTTTTCATTCGTCCGCTTCGTCAAATGCAAGCCTCCCGATCGAAGATGGAAAATTTAAATAACTTTTTTTGCTTGCG
Organism: Aeromonas sp. L_1B5_3; assembly: GCF_963866575.1. Lineage (NCBI taxonomy): Bacteria > Pseudomonadati > Pseudomonadota > Gammaproteobacteria > Aeromonadales > Aeromonadaceae > Aeromonas > Aeromonas sp. L_1B5_3. Next base: position 33,712 of record NZ_CAWMDN010000162.1, on the reverse strand, counting down.
AAAAGGGGGCCTTTTTACTAGCAAACGCCTGCTGATTATCCCTTGCCCAACAAGGGACAAAAGCTGTCCAGCGCTCGGTTGTCACTGCAAAATGTGAAACGCACTTTCTCGGTCTGCTTGTTGACAGTTGCCTCAGCGAAACGGGAGCAAGGTTGTCATATGGACTCTTTGTGACAGTTAAAGTTGCCTTGGTGATCCACCTACGCTCTCTTCTCGTTAGCTGTTGGGGATAGGAGAAGGCCGTAAAAAAGGGCATCAACCTGATGCCCCAACTCTTGCAACGTCACGACCGGCAGTTTCAGCCCAGCTCGTAGCGCAGCCAGTGATGCAGCGCCTGCACGGTATCAAAGTGCAGATCGGCGCCCCACTCGGCGGGATTCTCGTTATCGTTCAGATAGCCCCAGCCAGCAACCGCAGTGCGCATGCCGGCGTTGCGGCCCGCTTCGATGTCGCGCACATGATCCCCCACATAGAGGCAGTGAGCTGCTTCGACCCCCAGCTTTTCGCAGGCAAAATACATGGGGGCTGGGTCGGGTTTGCGTACCGGCAGGGTATCGGCGCTGACGGCGACGCCGCAGCTGGCAAGCTGTGGCAGCGCCGCCAGCAGCGGCTCGGTGAGAAAGGCCGGCTTGTTGGTGACGATGCCCCAGGGCAGCTGCTTCTCGTCGAGCCACTCGATGAGATCCACCATACCGTCATAGGGGCGGGTACCGACGCAGAGATTGGCTGAGTAGAAATCGAGCAGGGCATTGCGCAGGCGGGTGGCACCCAGCTCTTCCAGCAGATCGTCGCCGAGCCCCGCTCTGAGCAGCCCGAGAGCGCCGTGGGAGGTGGTCTGGCGAATGATCTCGTCAGAAAGCGGTGCAAAGCCTTCGCTGATCAGCACGTGATTGACGGCGGCGCCCAGATCCGGCGCTGTGTCGAGCAGGGTGCCGTCCAGATCGAACAGCACACAGCCGAGGGGCTGCGGGTGAGAGGTGCTCATCAGCCGTGCTCCGGGTGGATGAACTCCACCATATAGTTGACGTCGACGTTGCGGCCGAGCCGGAAGCTGTTGGAGAGTGGCGCGTAGTGGACGCCGCTCATGTCGCGCACCAACAGGCCCGCGGCTTCACCCATGCGACAGAGTTCGGCGGGCATGATGAACTTTTTGTGATCGTGAGTCCCCTTGGGCACCATCTTCATCAGGTATTCGGCCCCGAGGATCATCATCAGATAGGATTTGGGATTGCGATTGATGGTGGAGACGAACACCCGGCCACCCGGGCGCACCAGGGTCGCGATGGCGCGCAGCACTGAAGCCGGGTCAGGCACGTGCTCCAGCATCTCCATGCAGGTGACCACATCATACTGGCCGGGTGCTTCTTCAGCGTGTGCTTCGGCAGTGATCTGGCGGTACTCGAGCTCGACACCCTGCTCCAGTGCATGCAGGCGAGCGACACCGAGGGGCTCCTTGCCCATGTCGATACCGGTCACCTGTGCCCCGCGGCGGGCCATGCTCTCGGCGAGGATGCCGCCGCCACAGCCGATGTCGAGCACGCGCTTGCCAAACAGGCCGCCGCTCTTGTTGGTTATCCAGTCAAGTCGCACCGGATTGATCTGGTGCAGGGGCTTGAACTCCCCCTCCATGTCCCACCAGCGAGAGGCGATGGCTTCAAATTTGGCGATTTCGGTCAAGTCGACATTGGCGTCACTGTTCATTTATCGAAGATCCTGTGGCAGGGCGCGCAGAGCGGGTGACTCGCGCGCAATCTATTGTCCTGGCGGGCATTATAACGGACGGACTTTGTCAAACCAGCCCGATTTGTGGCTTAAGGAATCCGCCTTGGTGTGTTACCATGTCGCGCTGTTTAAGCCAAAGAACAACTAATTAGGGATTAAGGCTTTCTATGAGCGATCTGGCCAGAGAGATCACGCCGGTCAACATCGAAGAAGAGCTCAAGAGTTCCTATCTTGATTACGCCATGAGCGTGATCGTAGGACGAGCTCTGCCGGATGTGCGTGATGGCTTGAAACCGGTTCACCGCCGCGTTCTGTATGCAATGAACGAGCTGGGGAACGACTGGAACAAGCCCTATAAAAAATCGGCCCGTGTGGTCGGTGACGTAATCGGTAAATATCACCCGCACGGCGATATCGCTGTGTATGACACCATCGTCCGGATGGCGCAGGATTTCTCCATGCGCTACATGCTGGTCGACGGTCAGGGCAACTTCGGTTCGGTCGATGGCGACAGCGCCGCGGCCATGCGTTACACCGAAGTGCGGATGGCACGCATCTCCCACGAGCTGCTGGCCGATCTGGACAAAGAGACCGTGGACTGGGTGCCGAACTATGACGGCACCGAGATGATCCCGGCTGTCATGCCCACCAAGGTTCCCAATCTGCTGGTCAACGGCTCCTCCGGTATTGCGGTGGGCATGGCGACCAACATTCCGCCTCACAACCTCACCGAGATTGTCAACGGCTGCCTGGCGCTGATCGAAAACGGCGACCTCACCATTGACGAGCTGATGACCTACATCACCGGCCCGGATTTCCCCACCGGCGGCATTATCAACGGTCGTTCCGGTATCGTGCAGGCGTACCGTACCGGTCGTGGCTCCATCTATGTGCGGGCCAAGGCTGAAGTGGAAGTGGACGAGAAGACCAGTCGCGAGACCATCATCGTTCACGAAATTCCCTATCAGGTGAACAAGGCTCGTCTGATCGAGAAGATCGCCGAGCTGGTCAAAGACAAAAAGATCGAGGGTATCAGTGCCCTGCGCGACGAGTCCGACAAGGACGGTATGCGCATCGTTATCGAGATCAAGCGTGGCGAGTCCGGCGAGATTGTGCTGAACAATCTCTACAAGCACACCCAGATGCAGACCACGTTCGGCATCAACATGGTGGCGCTCGATAACAACCAGCCCAAGGTGATGAACCTTAAAGAGATCCTGGATGCGTTCCTGCTGCACCGCCGCGAAGTGGTGACCCGCCGGACCGTGTTCGAACTGCGCAAGGCGCGGGATCGGGCGCACATCCTTGAAGGTCTGGCGGTTGCGCTGGCCAACATCGATCCGGTTATCGAACTGATCCGTCACAGTGCCACCCCGGCTGACGCGAAAGCGGGCCTGGTTGCCAAGGGCTGGGAGCTCGGCAACGTCGCTGCCATGCTGGAAAAAGCCGGTGACGACGCGGCGCGCCCCGAGTGGCTGGAGCCCGAGTTTGGCATTCGCGACGGTTACTACTACCTGACCGAGCAGCAGGCACAGGCCATCCTTGACCTGCGTCTGCACAAGCTGACCGGCCTTGAGCACGAGAAGATCCTGGAAGAGTATCAGGAGTTGCTGGATCTCATCGCCGAGCTGCTGCACATCCTGGCTAGCCCGGCTCGTCTGATGGAAGTGATCCGCGATGAGCTGCTGGCCGTGCGCGACCAGTATGGCGACGAGCGTCGTACCGAAATCAGCATGTCCAGTGCCGAGATCAACATCGAAGATCTGATCACCCCGGAAGACGTGGTGGTGACGCTGTCCCACCAGGGTTACGTGAAGTATCAGCCGCTCTCCGATTACGAAGCCCAGCGCCGTGGCGGCAAGGGCAAGTCCGCGACCCGGATCAAGGAAGAGGACTTCGTCGAGCGTCTGCTGGTGGCGAACACCCACGACACCATTCTGTGCTTCTCTACCCGCGGCAAGGTCTACTGGCTCAAGGTTTACCAGCTGCCGGAAGCGTCCCGTGGCGCCCGTGGTCGTCCCATCATCAACCTGCTGCCGCTGGAAGAGGGTGAGCGCATCACCGCCATTCTGCCGGTCAAGGAGTATGATGCCGAGAAGTATGTCTTCTTCGCGACCGCCAACGGTACCGTGAAGAAGACCAGTCTCTCCGACTTCAGCCGTCCGCTCTCCTCCGGTATCCGTGCCATCAACCTCAAAGAGGGTGATGAGCTGATCGGGGTGGATATCACCGACGGCAGCAACGAGATCATGCTCTTCTCCGATGCGGGCAAGGTTGTTCGCTTCGCTGAAGGCAGCGGTCGCGCCGATGCGGATGCCAGCGATGAGGTCGAAACCGACGACGATGCCGGCAACGACGATGATGGCAGCGACAACGGTGAAGGCACCGAAAGCAAGGGTACCTTCAAGGGCGTGCGTCCGATGGGCCGTACCGCCGCCGGTGTCCGTGGTATCAAGCTGGCCGCTGGCGACAAGGTGGTTTCCCTTATCGTTCCGCGCGGCGAAGGTGCCATCCTCACCGCCACCGAGAACGGTTACGGCAAGCGTACCGCACTCGACGAGTACCCGACCAAGAGCCGTGGTACCCAGGGCGTTATCTCCATCAAGGTGGACGATCGCAACGGCAAGGTCATCGATGCCATCCAGGTTGAAGAGACCGATCAGATCATGCTGATCACCAACGGCGGCACTCTGGTGCGTACCCGTGTGGCCGAGGTGAGCATTATTGGTCGCAACACCGGTGGTGTGCGTCTGATCCGTACCGGTGAAGACGAAACCGTAGTCGGTCTGCAGCGCATCGCCGAAAGCGATGAAGACGAGAACGATGCAGTGGTTGCTGAGGGTGAGGTGTCCGAAGGCACTGATACCGCAGCAGACGCCGCCGGTTCCGTTGATGGCGAGGCGGGCGACGAGTAATCGTTCCCCCCTTGCTGCAGCAGATAAAAAGAGCGACCTTGCGGTCGCTCTTTTATTTTCTTCGTTTGGATGTTTTCTTCACTTTGGCCCGAGCTGCCGGGGCATCATCATTACTCCTGCAGCCACATTCTGGCGCTGCGAGCAGGGATCGCCAGCCGTACCCACTGACTCTGCACATTGACTATCGCATTCTGATCGAGAACATCCCGGTAGTTGCGATACCAGTTCATCTCGTATTTGGTGGTGTCGAGCCAGTACTCCTGCTCCTGCCCGCATTTGTTGATGCCAACCAGTCCCTGCTTGCCGCGTTTGAACAGTACGAAGCAGTTGTCGCTGCCGATCAGCTGCATCGGTTGCCCTTGTACTGCATTGTGGAAACGGATCATTCCCTTGAGATCGGCGCGCAGGTAGTAGTCCTGCCAGCGTAAGCCATCCTTGTCTCGGGTTTCGCCATGATCGGAGTAGACCAGTGGTGAGCCACCATCGCGCCCGAGCAGGTAGGCATATGCCAGTGACTCGTCTGTCTGGTTCAGGATCTGGTAGCGAAAGCCGTCATTGGTGGGGATGTCGTGGGTGACCGCGAAGGTGACCGCACGGCTGCCAGGCAGTGCCTGACCATAAGCACCCGGATCGGCCAGCAGGTTCATGCTGCCACCATAACTGAAGGCGCCGCGCAGGGAAGCAAAGAGCGGGAAGTCATAGGCGCCCTGACCGCTGCTGTCGAGGTAGGGCTTGAGGAAGTTTTCATAGTCGCTGTTGCCGGCGCCCCCCGTGGTGATCACCTCGCCAAAGACGTGCATCCCCTGTTTGATTTCGGGAGTGAAGATGGCATTGATCTGGTAATCACTCATGTGCTTGACCGCATCGACCCGAAAGCCTTTGATCCCCATCCCCTTGAGTGCCTGCAGGTAGGCCTGTTGCTGGCTCACCACCCAGTTGTTGGGGTCAAGATCCGGCAAGCCCTTGTCACCGGGTCCGCCGCACAGCCGCCAGTACTGGACATGGCCCGGATTGTTCCAGTCGGTGATGCACCCTTCCGGATGAAAATCCTGACCGGAGAGGAAGTTTTGCCCCAGATCGCCAAACAGTTTCTGGCGCTCGAAGTAGCTGGGGTTGCTGGCGTAGCTCTGCAGCAGCTCGTTGCCGGGATAGTTGAGATCGCTGCGTTTCCAGCTTTCGTTGGCCATGTGGTTGAGCACCACATCGGCGTAGACGGCGATACCTCGCGCCCTCATGGCGGCGATCAGCTGCTCGAGATCCTGCTTGTTGCCAAGGGGGGAGTCGACAAGGCGCAGATCCTGGGGTTGGTAACGGGCCCACCAGTCGTTGCCCGAGGACTTCAGTGGCGGTGAGATGAGCACCTGTTTATAGCCGGCACTCTTGATGAGATCAGCTTTGGCGGTCACTTCACTGTACTTCCAGTTGAAGGCGTGCAGTATGACATCGGCGTGCGCCAAGGGGGCGATCAGCATACCTGCGATCGCCAGCATTCCCGCTGTGTGTTTCATTGTTATTTCCCTTTCTTGTTGTTGTGACTATGCCTGAAATGGGCAGAGCAGCTTTGGCACAACCAGGGTCAATCGCAATCGCATTCCGGTGGATTTGTGATGGATTTCAAGGTGAGTTCGCTGAAGTTGTGAGCAATTTCAGATTTCAATGGCTCTGGTTGCTATGCCGCCGAGGTGACGCTTTTTAGTAATTTGTTTGTCACCAGCTTGTCATCACAGCGGGTTATCTTGTCCGGCGAGTGATGCATCCTGACATCACACTCAGCGTGGTTCACATTGACCGCACAGGAGCTGCATATGACCAGTTGGATAACCTGGGAGATCTGGTGGAGTCGGGTATGGGGTGAATCAGAGCTGCCAACCCGTGGTGAAGAGTCGCTGGAAGTGGCCCATGAGCCGTCACGACTCCCGGCAGAACTGTTGGAGCAGGGCAGGGATGAGCGCGTACCCTGAAGGCTTGCATGTTACATCGCAGCCCTTGGCTTTTTAGAAGAGTGTCAGCTGCTCGCCCGGGCGGATAAAGAGATCCTCCCTTAATTGAACATGGCGCTTGCCAAGACCCAGCCGCTTGCTGATCAGGCGAAAGCGCTGGGACAACAGGTCGGCAAAGTGTCCCTCACCACGCATACGCGTGCCAAAGGCTGCACTGTTGAGCCCGCCACCGCGGCTGGCCCGCAGCTGGTTCAGAATTGCCTCCTTCTGGCCGGGATAGTGCTCATCCAGCCAGTCACTGAACAGCGGCGCCAGCTCGTGAGGCAAGCGCAGCAAGATATAGTCGGCGCAACAGGCGCCAGCGTTGGCAGCCGATTTGATGATCTGCTCCAGCTCAGGCTCATTGAGCCTCGGAATCATCGGGGCTGCCAGCACACCAACCCGTACCCCGGCGCTGGCCAGCTTCTCGACCACTTTCAAGCGACCGGCGCCCGTGCTTGCGCGGGGCTCCAGTTGTCGCCGCAGGGTTTCATTCAAGGTTGTCACCGACACCATCACCTGACAGAGCCCTTCTCTGGCGAGTTCGCTCAGCAAGTCGAGATCGCGCAGGATCATGGCGCTTTTGGTGATAAGGCCCACCGGATGGCGATGGGCCAGCATCACTTCCAGCAGTTGACGGGTGAGACGATAGCGCTGCTCAACAGGCTGGTAGGGGTCGGTATTGGCGCCGATGACGATGCTCTGTGGCTGATACGCCTGTTTGGCAAACTCCCGGCGCAGCAACTCGGCTGCATTGAGCTTGGCAAACAGTTTGGTTTCGAAATCGAGGCCGGGGGATAGCTCCAGATAGGCGTGGCTGGGTCTTGCATAGCAGTAGATGCAGCCGTGTTCGCACCCCTGATAGGGGTTGATGGAGCGGCCAAAGGGCACATCCGGCGAGCTGTTGTAACTGATAATGCTGCGGGCCTCTATTTCGCGTACTTCTGTGCCGGGGGCAGAGGCTGTGAAGGCGGCATCCCAATCGTAAGAGTGCCAGCCATCGTCGACCGTCTCGATCCGCGGGCCGCTGAAACGGTGGTCGATATTGTGGTTGCTGCCTCGTCCGGCCATGAATTTCATCTTTACTGTATGTGCATACAGTTATTCTGTGATCATCGCTCACCAAAGACAAGTCTCTTTGTCACTACCCGACTTTAAATTGCATCGGTAGGGCATCTCTGGCTTGATCCGGCGGCTACATTTCGTTTACATAAACAAAATGCGAACTGGATCACGGAAATCGATATGAGCCCAACCACGACTCGCTGGCTGTTCATTGCGCTGATCGCCCTGGTTATCTGGCGGCTTGTTCCGCTCACCACGGAGCAGGAGCTGGCATCGGCCAACCGTGCCTGGCGAACCGGCCATTTTGATGAGGCAACCCGGATCTGGTCGCCGCTGGCCGAGCAAGGGCAACCAAGGGCACAGGCGCTGATGGGCTGGAGCCATGAAGTGGGGCAGGGGAGTGAGCAGGATATCAATCGGGCCATCACACTCTATCGTCAGTCGGCGCAGGCGGGCGATCCCTTTGGCCAGTACCGGTTGGCGGACGCCTATTTGCGCGGCGCCGGAGTGAAGCGGGATCTGCGCGAAGCCTTTCACTGGATGGATCTTGCCGCCCGCAATGGCGATGTGCCGGCGATGCTGAAAGTCGGGGTGCTCCATTTGATGGGGGCGAGCGGGCGTGTCGATCTCTCGCAGGGGAAACAGTGGCTCTATCAGGCGGCGCAAAAGGGCAACAAACTGGCGCTGCACGTGCTGCAGCAACTGGCCCTGGCCGAGGAGGGCGCCAGCGATTTTGACTTCAACTGGCAGCCGCTGCTTGGTGAATAGTCGGCAACCGTCTCATTTAACTGTAGAAAATCTCATCAAACCCGATACAGCCACGGTTACTTCTGGTAGCATGGGGCCGTTTTGGCTTGGTTTGTCACCTTGAACCTTTCGTTCGGATGGCGGGCCGTCTTCGCAAAGTGCTGTGGAGAACCAGAACATCACCTTTTTGAATCTCTTTTCCATCCCGCATGTGACCTTTGGTAGTAGTCACCAATCCTGATCCATCCTGTTTATTTCCATTCATTTCTGCACTCTAACTCATTGTTTTATCATGGTCTAAGTGTCATTCCTGTTCCAAGCTGTTCGCGTTGGTTCTGACTTGTCTATTTAAAATTGTGCACCAAAGTGTGTACCATGGACACATTACACAAGACGAGAGCAGTGCAATGGCATTGAGTGACGCGAAGCTGCGCAAGATTGCAGGCAAGCCGTATGACGGGCCGACAGAGTTGCCAGACGGTCAGGGGTTGTCTGCCCGCATCAGCCAATCCGGACACATCAGCTTTCAGTATCGGTACCGGCACGGCCAGCGGGCCCGCAGGATGTCGCTCGGTGCTTATGGTGACGTCAGCCTCAAGGAGGCGCGGGAGCGCCATGCCGAAGCGCGCCGGATATTGCAGACCGGCAGCGACCCCGCTACGGTGCGGATGATGGAGATCAGAGATCGCCATGCCGCCGTGACGGCCAGCGACTGCCTGAATGCCTGGCTCGATAGTCCGCAGGCGATACGGCTGGTCAAGATCAACCAGTGGCGCCGGCTGTTCGACCTGCACGTTATGCCGGTTGTCGGTCAGTTCGTCGTGGAGGAGATGACCACCCAGCACTGGGACAAGGTCTTTTCCCCTATGCAGGAGGATGCCAGCACCCAAGCCGGGATCCTGCTCGGCAAGCTCAAGGAGGTGCTTGATTACGCCCAGCGCCGCAGCATGATCAGCAGCAATATCCTTTCCAGCTGGAAGGTGAAGGACGTTGGAACCCCCATCAAGTCGCGCTCTCGCTACCTGAGCGATGAGGAGATCGGAAAGTTCTGGCAGGCGGTGGACCTCACCGACATGACCGATGCCCACAAGATCATGATGAAGCTGATCCTGCTCACCGGTTGCCGTGGGGTGGAGATCCGGATTGCCAAGAAGGCTGATTTCGATCTGGCGAAGGGTCTGTGGCGCGTCAGTGATGACGACTCAAAGACGGGGATCGGGTTTGTGCGCGGCCTGTCGCAGCAGGCTTGCGATCTGCTGGCCGAGGCCTTTGCATTCTTCCCTGACCATGTCTATGTGTTCCCGCCTGCGCGCAGCCTTGACGATCGGCCCATGGCGGCCAGTGTGCTGCTGAGCCTGGCAAAGCAGGTAGGAAAGGTGATGGGGGTAAGTGACTGGGGAAACCACGATCTGCGCCGCACCATGAAAACGGTGATGAGCCGGATCGGGATTCACCCCCATGTATCTGAGAAAGTGCTCGGCCATAGACTGGCTGGCATTCTCGCCGTCTATGACCAGCACGACTATCTGGATGAGCAGCGGGCGGCCCTTGAACAATGGGCCGCACATATCGCTCAATGCGTGGTGCTGGTGGCTGACTCAGCAGGCATCAGCCCGCGGGCAACCAGGAATGCGATTACTTCGTGACGGCGCCACAGGGTGCCGCCCTTGGCCATCCAGTTAAGCGGCTCCGGGAACGGGGTGCCGGCGGCGGCCCACTCCTGTCTGCGGCGATAGAAGGTGGTTCTGCCGATCCCGCCGAGCAGCTGCTCGATGTCACAACGGCGGATCAGTGCCGGGGTTTGGGTGTGTTGTGCCATAGGTCCTCCGTCAGAACGGGGTATCGTCGTCAAAATCAATCGGCGGCTCGTTGTAAACGGGCGGTGCCGGTTGCTGTGCTTGGCGGCCATATCCGCCCTGTGGCTGTGATGCTGGTGGTTGTTGCGGCGGGCCTTGCTGCGGTCTGCCGCCCAGCATCTGCAGTACGCCGGTGAAGCTATCGATCAGCACCTCTGTGGTGTAGCGGTCGCTGCCGTCCTGCGCCTGCCATTTTCGGGTCTGCAGCTTTCCTTCTACGTAGACCTGCGTTCCCTTCTTGAGGTGCTGGCCTGCTACCTCGGCCAGCTTGCCCATGAACACTACGCGGTGCCACTCGGTGCGCTCTTTCTGCTCACCGGTCTGCTTGTCGCGCCATGATTCGGAGGTGGCCAAGGTGATTGAGGTCACCGCTCCGCCGCCCTGGTTGTAGCGCACTTCAGGATCCTGCCCCAGATTGCCGATCAGGATGACCTTGTTGATGCCTCGTTTCATTCTGCGATCCTTTTGAATTCAACCACCATGTTGTCGTTGTCATCCACGTCAACCAGCACTTCGTAGGTTGGCAGCTTCTCGCCCAGTTCAACCTCATCAAATGCCGGGTGCTCGGCGGTGTAGGTGGCGGTGTCGCGGTAGAGGTTGTGCTCGATATCCAGCACGACCATATCTTTCTGTATGGACCGCATCAGCTCATAGTCGTGGCGTCTGAACCGGTCACCCTGTATTGCAAATTTTCCTAGTCGCATGGTTTTTCCTCTATCAGTTGCCCTTGCGCTCGTAGATAGCGCCAGGGGAGAGAATGCTTTGGTTATCGGCGAGCTGCGACATCTCGAACCCGCCATCCTTATCAAGTACCGCCATCGAATCGAATACATAGCGGCGGCCGAACTCGTCAATAAACCACTCAGGTACTTTCTGGCCACGGATCGTGATGGTCTCCGGCCCCTTCTCTACAATTGCTGCCATGCCTTTACCCTTATCTCTTCGCCATTGCCTTGAGGCAGTGTTTGCAGGTCACCGCTTCCGGATTATCCGTGAGTGATGCTGCGCGTTCCTTTTTCACCTGCAACATGTCGCATTTCCTGACGTAGTAGGGGCCAATACTCTGCATAAACCCTGGCTTAACGTCAGCCCATTCCTTGAGGTGTACCTTCATCCTGTCACCTGCTCGGTTGTGGCTACATGCCAGCGGTAGCCGCGGTGGTGCTTCTGCTCGCCGCGCAGGCAGCGGGAGATCATCTCCCTGTCAAACCCCATCTTGCGGTGTGCCTCGTGGATGCTGCCGAACTGGACGGTATTGCCGTTGCGATAGGTGCCGATCACCGGCTTGCACTCCCACTGTGACGGGGTGACCTTGTCCACATAGAGGCGGCGGCCTGATGCCTGTGCCCCGAGCGAGTTGCAGATCTGGCATTTTTCAACCCGGGTATCGAATCTCGGTTCGCGGTGAATGGCTGCGATGATCCCGCTGGCCCGCGAGGTGCTGACGTTGAATTCGGCCGCCACGTCAGCGCTGACGGCCCCCTGCGCTCTGGTATGAACCCACTCGGCCACGTCTTGAACGATGCTCATGCAGCCACCTTAAATCAGTGCCAGCGCCACGAAGGCGGCCAGTGTGTTGAGTGCCAGAATGGTGAGTCCGGCGGCTTGTTGTTTAGTCATATCTTCCATCCGTCCTGGTCGAGTGTGGGGGCAATGGTCACCATGTCTTGCCACACCCGCGCCACCTGCTCATCGCGCAGGGCAGGGGCGTTATCGTCGGCATGCTGGCCGACTGCGATCATGGTTGGCGTGGCCTGTTTCGGTACCAGAACCCAGCCTTCTGGCAGTTCAATCTCGAGCGATTCGGCGTAGAACAGCTGCATGCGCATTGCCTGGGTAAGTTGGATTTTCATGCTGCCTCCATCAGTGCCTGGATGATTCGCTTTCCAGCCAGTGGCGGGACGGCGTTGCCTGCCATGTGAACAGTCAACCTGTGGTTGTTTGGGCGCTTGATATTGCGCGGGAAGCTCATCGCCAGCAGGTTTTCCTCTGCCGTGAGCATCCTCATGCGGTCACCGTCCACGACAGCCCAGCGGTCGCGGGTGGTGATAGTGCCGATCGGCCGATCAATGCTTCGCCCGGTGCGGGTGTTTCCGTAGTAGCTCATCACGAACCGGTCGCCGTAGGCCGCTCTGCCGTTGGCAACTCGCTCCAGAGTTGCTTCTGCTCGTCCCGGCTTGGCTATCTGTGACCAGCGCCCTGCGGCGAAGTCGATGAACTTGGTCGCAGGAACATGCTCCAGCTTTGGCAGGTTCAGGGTTAATGGGTTTGCCGAGCGGGTGCAGACGATGAACATCCGGATCCGCTCCTGCGGAACACCGAGATCCGCGCAGTTGACTACATGTGGAGCCAAGGCATAGCCGAGAGCCTGCATGGCTGCTGCCCATGCCGGATAGAGCGGCCACTCAAGGAACTCCGGCACGTTCTCTACGATGGCGGCAGGCGGGCGGTGAAACTCAAGGGCAGAGACCACGGCCCACGCTGTTGAGCGACTGGCATCATGCTGCGGGTTGCCGCTGGCTTTGCCACGCGCTTTGCTGTGCCCTTGACAGCATGGTGAGGCGAGCAGCAGATCATGGCTAGGCACTTGCGTCCAGTCAGCCTGATGCAGGTCTTGGCAGACGTGCTGAGTGTCAGGGTGGTTCTCACTGTGCCAGTGAACAGCTTCCGGCCAGTGGTTTGCCGCCCAAAGCACTTCGCAACCAGCCATCACGGCTCCGGTAGACCAGCCACCCAACCCAGAGAACAGATCGATCGCCTTCATGCTGCCTCCCCGTTGTCGATAGCGAGTTGGAGCTGTTCTTCATCCGGATGCAGCAGGCGGCTGGCCATATCAGTGGCGCAGGTCATGGTGGTGGCGTCATCGCTACCGCTGTCGATGATGTCGCGCACGTAGCCGGCCAGCAGGTTGGTGTTGCTCGGGGTGAGCAGTTCAACCTCATCGACCTGGTACATCACCGCCTTGACGGCAGGGAAGTTGCGCCAGTCTGCCAACGGTTCGATATCAGCCAGCGGGTTAACCGGTGCGCTGGGTGCCTCTGCTGCCGGCGCTTCATTTCCCCAGCAGTCCCAACCAGCGGCGGATTCGCGGGCGAACAGCTCGATGCGCGGCACATCTCTGCAAACTGCACCGCACATCTTCTCGATGGCTACGCGAAACTCGTTCGGCTTCTGGCTGTGCTTGCCCACCTCTGCCTCGATGACTGACCGCACGGAGTGATCTTTGATGAGATGCTTCAGTTTGCCGCGCACCCCAATCAGGGCAGATTCAGACCCAGAGCGGGTGGTGAACCCCATTCCGAAGTGGGGGAGCCAGCGCTTGGTCATCTTGCGCCAGACAAAGCCGTTCATGTTGACCAGGCGAAAGCCCCACGCTTTGCAAAGGTCGATGGCTTCTTGCGGCATGCTGCCGACCCACCACATCACCAGCAGGCAGTGATCGTCAGCAAGCTTGGCAACCGGCAGTGCGGCCATGTCGGCCAGACTGGTGACGGTGTATTGCGCCTCGGCAGAGCTGGTCATGCTGCCGCCGGTGTTCTTGTTGTTGAACTGCCAAGCTGGATCGGCGTAGATGACGCGGTATTTGCGATCGGTGTTGAAGATGTCGATGTTCATGCAGCATCCTTGTCGCTCGGCAGGCCGATAAGCGCGTTAAGGTCTGCGGTTTGCACTGCCGGCAGCTGCACCTTCTTGATCTCTTTCGGCATCAGTTCGGCGGCTTCCGGCCACACTTTCAGCAGCTGGTTATCGGTGTTGATGCCGCTCATCGCTGCAGCCACGCTGTTTTCGATGTGCTCGCGCTTCTCCTTGAGCGATTTGGCATCCTGCTCCAGCTGGTGGAACTCGATGGCAAGCGGATGATCTGCCGCCAACTTGCATGAACGGCATGGCTTTCTTACCGCCTCATGGCAAGAGTCATAGCCAAAGGTGCCGTTAAAGCGCGGGCGAAGGCTGATACCGCCGCAGTTCAGGTAAAAGTCGCTATCAACGTTGATTGGTTGGTATCCGGTGGTGACACCTTCCGGCAGCGCCATTGTGATGGCCTTAATTTGCTCGATGGCCTTATCGACAGCCTCAGCACCTTCCTTGCCACCAAGGGAATCGACACGCACATCCTCTGCCCAATCAACGCGGCGCAGGCGCAGCGCTTCTTCTTCTGCAGGAATGCCAGCCTTGACGGCAGCGGCCTTGATGATCTGGAGCTTGATTTCGTTGGTGAGTCTCATGCTGCATCCCCTGTGTTTTCCGGATACCAGACAAAGCCATCTTCGGCTTGGCGGATGACCTTGCCGCACTTCATGGCGTAGTGAAATTCGGCGGTGGCGCCTTGGGAGTTGACCCAGTTCGGCAGCATGATCACCTCGTCGGCGATCTTGACCATCTCGATGCAGATGCCCATGTATTGCTGCTGGGTGAGGCCGTCCGGCAGGGTTGCCGGGTTGAGTACGACGTGGCCTTTTTGCTGCTGGTGGAGCGCTTCGGTGTTGAAGGCAGGGCGGTTGTATTCCGGTAGGCCAGACATTGGCCCTGCGATGTAGACGATTTTGCGTTGTTGGTTCGACATGGTTCATCCCGTTTACTGGTGTATCTGGGATAAAAATACGATATGTATTTGTGTTGGTCAATACGATTTGTATTTTTTAGTGCTTGGGCATGAAAAAGCCCACCGTGCTGGTGGGCCATGTTTTGCAGGTTAGGATGGCGATGTTACTTCGGTCTGGTGAATAGTACGAACAGGCCGATAATGAGATCGCCAAATCCCCAGATACCAAAGATCATGCTGGTGCCGATGGTGGTACCGATCGCTCCGCCAACCTTTTCGGCATCGTTGGCACCCTGCATCATGTCGCCAACAGAGCCCCAGTAGGAGAACAGCCAGAACGCCATCAGCAGGTTAAAGAGGATAAATCCCCACTTGAACAACTTGCCGAAGAAGCCGCGTTTTGGTTTGCGGATCTGGAACCCGCACTTAGGGCACTTAAGTGCCACATCACTCACTTCCGCAGCGCATTCAGGGCAGTTAATTAGGCTCATTGCAATTCTCCTTTTTGCACAGTAATTTCTTGTTGCAGTTTTACGACCACCAGCTCCAATAGTTCACTGAACGATTCTTGGTAAAACTTCGGGCTTGATTTGAACGGGTGGCCCATTGATAAAATATTCTTACCGTAATTCAATCCATCACCGATAAGCCTATAAAATGTTTTTATTTCACCGGATCCCGTAGTCGATGCATACTCTGCGTTCTCTGCCATTTCAAGCGAAATTAATACCTTCAATATTACGCTGGCATTTAATGAGCTTGGAGAGTCTGATAGAAGTTTTGTTAGTGTGTGCGTTTTCATGTTACTCATTACCAGCTAAGCTCCTTTTTGCTTGCCTTTAGATTCTCGTTGTACATCATCAGCAGGTTGTCGTAGTTGCACATATCGATCCCGCTATTGCAGTAATCGTTGATAACCCGATCCATCACTTTGCGATCAGTGGCCTGCGTCGCTTTCTTGAATGAGTTGAGGTTCTGATCTTCCATCATGCGCAGCATTGACGGCTGGCACATATCGAGCTGGCTTTCACAGTAGTCTTGCTGGACGCGATCCTTGATGTACTTAATCACTTCCTGCTTCTGGGCCTCAGAACCATCAAAATCCATCGGGTGGATAAAGCCAGCCATTGCAGAGATCGGGAATAACATCACCCCGAGAATTGCCGATTTGTTTTTATATCCCATTGCTCTATTCCTTTTTTATTTTAAGGTGTTGATACCAAACCCTATGACCATTGAAGCAAACGTTCTGACCTTATCCTGATCACCATCATCGATAGCGGTTGTTAACCTATAACCAAGCGTCAGGGTGTACGGCAGGGCCATTGATTTGAGAATGGATATCCCTTTGGCAGACAGTACCGCCTCTTTCAGGCCGATATCATCCTGCACGTTCGCGTCGATATAGTCCGCCTCTACCAGCCATGACCATGACGCCATGATCAGTGATGCCTCTTCGGTCATCGCCTCAATTCCATCGCCCCTGTCTTCACTGGCTGAACCATGTACTGTATATTCTTCCAGTGCTATATCTATTGGCATCGGGAAGGCCTGATAGAGCGCGGCAAAGGTCTTACCGGCAATCATGTCGAACTGTTCAATATTGGAGGTTGTCATGTCTGATCCTGATGTTAAGGGTAAGGATGAAGTGCAGGGCGGGGCCACGAAACGGGATTTTTTGCGGGCCGATCTGCTGCGGGTAATGAATTACGGGGTAGTGGGTACTTGGGACAGCCAGCGGTGCGGAGAGTATTTTGCAGCCAGGCTGCCGGAGATTGAGCCCGCGCTGTTGTTTGATGTGCTGGCCGAGGTGATGGTGAGCGGGCCGAAAAAGGCCTACCAGCGTGGGCAGGATGATGCGCTGGCAATGATACGGAAGGCGCTGAAATAAACCATCCATGGTCTATCCCTAGCGGCGTCGTCTGCGGCGGCGGTGTTCCACCATGGTGCCGATGATTTGAATGGGCTGGCGGTCTGAACGCATGGTGGCGTAGTCGTCATTGAGCGGGGCCAGCTCGAAGATCTCTTTGCCATCTTCGCTGTAGCCGCGGGGGCGGTACTTCTTGAAGGTGGCCTCTTCCTCGCCGTTCTTGGCCACCACAAAGTCACCAGGGTGGAGCGGTTCGTCCGGGTCAATCAGCACCAGATCGCCTTCGGTGAATTCCGGCTCCATGGAGTTACCCCGGATCACGATGGCAAAGGCGCGCTCGCCCAGCTCAAGATCGGTGGTGATGTAGGCCATATTGCCATCGCACTCGCGGATCTCGTTCGGTGCTGTCCATACCCCTGCCTGTACATAGCTGATTACAGGGATCCGGTGTATGTCCGGCTGAGCCATCTCCATATTCGGTTCGTCGCCGACGATATTGCCATCCACCCCGATATTGATGCTCTTGAGATCAAGAACGCTCATGATGTTGAGGATCACGTCCATTGCTGGTTCGCGGCGTTTATTCAACCAATGCCCGATCGCCCCCTGAGTTACCCCCAGCTTTTCAGCTAGTTGCTCCTGAGTGATGCCGAGCTTCTTCATCCGGCTCTTGGCCAGGCTGTGCCATGTCTCTTTTTCCATGCTGAAAATATTACGTTGTGTATTGTTTTTCTCAACGCACAAATTGTCATGGCTGCAAATCGTGTTATAGTACATATCGTATTAAGTCACCCCAAAGAGAACGGAGTTGTCGATGAACAACATCAAGGAACTGCGCGACAAGGCGGGCAAGACGCAGTCCGATTTGGCCGCCGAGCTCGGAATCACTCAAGGGGCGGTTGCTCACTACGAGAAGAGCCGTCGCAAGCCAGGGCTGGACACCTGCAGAAAGATTGCGTCTGTCATCAATCGCTGGGGGGTGAAGTGCTCCATCAACGATGTATTCCCCCCTGAAAACTGCTGAGAACCATCATGACAGAAGCCAAAAAAACAACCACGAGAGTCAAGCGGGATCACTCCCACGCATCTGACCCTATTGACGCCGCTTATCAGTTGAGCCGCCGGTACAACATCACCGAGCTGGCCAAGCTGATGGGCAACAAGCGCCCGACCACCCTGAACAACAAGTTCAACCCGCAGTGCGAAGACCATCACCTGACCCTGTCTGAGGCTATGGCCGTGACCGAACTGACCGGTGACAACGCCATTCTGCAAGCCTGGGCGCTGTCTCGTGGCCATGTGCTGGTGGCCCTGCCGGATAGCACGGTGAGCGAGGAAGAGCTGGCCGACCAGGTGATGACCGTCACCTCGGTGGTGGGGGCCGTGTTCGGTGAGCTGCATCTGGCGCGTCAGGACGGGGTGATTGACCCGATTGAGCGTCAGGCGATTACTGCGGCGGTGCATCGCGCCATCAGGGAGCTGTTGAGTTTGGAAGAGTCAGTGGCAAGTCAGGTTCGTCCGTTGCCGGTGGCTGTGCAAGGAGGGGCGAAGTGATGAATGGAGTTCAAAAAGATTGGGCCGGCGCTGCTGTAACAGCCCGACCCGCGGTCAATTTTCTTGGAGAAAACAACATGGATAAGCGTACCGAAGCTGGCACCAAAGCGCAAGGCAAGCGCCGCAACGTGATCCCGGCAGTGATCCCGCGTCTGGTGGAGAGTCAGGGCCAGTCCTATCTGGTCTATGGCGGTCTGCTGCGCGGCATCAAGATCCCGGCAACCAAAGAGCAGGCCAAGCGTCACCTGAACTGCCTGATGCAGCACCTGCAGGAGGTGGCTCATGGGTAACGTCGTTCGCCTGGCACCGGCCAGCGCACCCACCACACAGCGAGGCTGCAACGTGAACGAGAACCGCCGCAGCGGGTTTGTGCTGCTGTACAAGAGCATCAAGGATGCCACGTTTTACCGTGACCCTGCTCGCAAGTCCCTGTGGCTGCACCTGTTGCTCGAGGTCACTCACGAGCGCACAGAGGATACCTTCAACGGCAACCGCGTCACCCTGAGCCGTGGCCAGCTGGTTAGCTCTGCTCGTTCACTTGGTGAGGCCTGTGGCATCTCCGAAGATAGCGCCCGCCGCTCTCTGGATGCCTTCGAGCGCGACGGGATGATCACCCGCATCAGCAAGCAGGGAACCAAGGGTTACACGTTGATAACTGTTCTCAATTACGACCAGTATCAGCGCGGAGTTTCAGAACACGATGGCGCGGAGTTAGGCGCGGAGTTTAAAGCCGCATCAGATATGGGGTTGCAGGTGGTATCGCAATCTGATTGCGCGGAGTTAGGCGCGGAGTTTCACGCCGAATCTCTAAACAATATAAACAATCAAACAAGTAAAGATCTTAAACCCTCTTCGTCCCAACTCGCTGACGCGAGTCGAGACCAGCAGAGTGAGCAGGGTGCAAGCGATGCGCTGGCCACTGCTGAGCAAGGCCAGACCGAGCAGGGCTCTGCAAAGCAAAAGACCCGCATCATCGAGGGTGCAGCAGTCCAGACCCCGAACGGCAAAGCATGGGGCACCGCTGAAGACCTGCAAACCGCGCAGTGGATGTTCAAGCGGGTGCAGCAACTCAACCCGACCGCGAAAGAGCCCAACTGGGCGCAGTGGGCCAACGTGGTGCGCCAGATGCGCGAGCTTGACAAGCGTACACACCGCGAGATTTGCGAGCTGTACGACTGGGTGAGCCGCGATTCGTTCTGGTGCGCCAACGTGCTCTCCCCGCAGAAGCTGCGCGAGAAGTGGGATCAGCTGGTTGCCAAGCGCAGCGTCCCATCTGCCAAGCCGCAGCACCTCTCCAACCTGATGCAGGCCCAGAAGCAGGCGCAAGCCCTGCGCGAACAGGGGGTGTCTTATGACCGCAATACTCCCCTGTAACCCATCTGGCCTGCCAACTACCCAAGACCCGCTGCAGGTGAGCACCGGCATGACCATGTTCCTGGCTGACGAGCTGCTGCCTCTGATGGCTGGTCTGTGGCCTGCCAGCGCCAACCAGCTTGACTGCAATGTTCGCGGGGTTGCCGCGGCGTGGGGCCTGCAACTGCGCGGCCTGACTGCCGAGCAGATCTCGGAAGCGGTGATGGTGCTGGCCAACGATACCGCCCGCCAGTTCGCTCCGCGTCCTGCTGAGGTCAAGGCCGCCGCGATGGCGATGCTGGCACCAGTCCAGTCATCTGCGCCGATCGGACAAACCATTTCGGTCAGGGCCTGCGAGATGATCGCCGAGGCGCGGGTATTCATGCGCAGCGGTGCCGTGCGGTGGGATGAGCTGCAAGGCGAGATTTCCGCCGTTATGGGCGAGATGCGCCAGCGTGGCGCGGTGATCAGCGGGAGGGTGATGTGATGGTGGCCAATAAACACGAGCTGATCGCCAATGCGGCCATGGCTCAGCTGCACAAGATGTGGCCCTGCACCTTCGATATCGAGATCCCGGAGGCGCCAGCTGGCTGGAGCTGGACCATGGCGAACAACGCCGGTGAGTTCGAGCTGGTGCTGGCCTGTGTCGGTGAAGGTGACGATTTCGAGCTGTCATCGGTCGAGGTGATCACCAAGTCGTCAGTGGCGCAGATGGCCTCGCTTCTGATAGCGAACATCAGTTGTCTGGGGGTGCAGTGATGGCAGTGACATTCAGTGAAGCCTGCGAGCGGGACATCAAGGCCGCCAAGCATGTGCGGGTTGCGGTGTATCCAGAGGTGAAGGATTGGCTGCCGGTGCAGGTGCGCCTTGAGGTGTCGGATTGCCTGCATCAGCTTGGGTCTACCTCATGGTCGCACAACGCCGGTTATTACCTGGTGGTGGATGACGACCCTGCAGATGTAGTTGAGGCTGTAAACGCCCTGCGCGGCCAGCAACAGCGGCCCGCCACGTTGGAGATGATCAAATGCGCGATTTCATGAAGAGCACCCTGATGTTGGTGGTGATGGTTGGTTTGGCTGTGTATCTGGCCGCGAATGTGTCGATGGGGGTGAAGTGATGGGTAAACACACACCAGAACCGTGGGTTATTTCTGGGGCCTGTGTGGCCGCTGAAAGCGACCAATTGAACAACGGATTTTATGTGGCCATTTGCAAGGGCCAAGACCAACGTGAAAACGCCCGCCGCATCGCAGCCTGCGTGAATGCCTGTGAAGGTATGAGCAACGAGGAGCTCGAAGGCGGAATTTTGCTTGGCGTCATGGAAAAACGCATTGCAACGCTTGAGAAGCGGCGAGACGAGCTTTCCAGTTTGCTGCTCGAGGCTCAGCGTTATGTGCGCTATCGCCTTGAGTATACGGAGTGCGATGCCCGTATCGTGATGGGGTTGATTGCTGATATTGACGCTGCAATCGCAAAGGCCAAAGGCGGTGCCGCATGAACATGACTGCACTGACCAATCCGGTGATGAGCAGCATCGAGATCGCCGAGCTGACCGGAAAGCGCCACGACAACGTGATGGCCGATATCCGCCGGATGCTGGTGGAAATTCAATCTCCTGAAAAGTCAGGAGATTATCAGGATGGCCGTGGCCGCACCCAGCCGTGCATGTTGCTGGACAAGGAGGAGACCATCTGTCTGATCTCCGGCTACAGCGCCGTACTGCGCATCCGCATCATTCGCCGCTGGCAGGAGTTGGAGCAGCAGGCCAACCGTCCAGCGATGATGATCCCCCAGACGTTGCCGGAGGCGCTGCGCCTGGCTGCCGAGCTGGCCGAGCAGAAGATGGAGCTGGAGCGCAAGGTGGCGCTGGATGCCCCGGCCGTGGCGTTTGCGAAGCAGATCGCCAGCGTGGAGAAGGGGATTACCCTGTCTGCATTCGCCAAGACAGTTGGCCTTGGCCCCACCAAGCTGTTCGCCATGCTGCGCGAGCGCAAGATCCTGATGAGTTGCCGCGGTGAGCGCTGGAACCTGCCGATGCAGGAGTTTGTGGATCGCGGCTACTTCGCCACCCGGGAGAGCAGCTTTGATTCGAACGGGGAGAAGCGGATCAGCTTTACCCCGCTGATCACCGGCAAGGGCCAGCAGTGGCTGGTGGAGCGGTTTATCCGTGAAGGCGTACTGCGCGGGGTGGCGGCATGAAATTTTATACAGCTATGGTTGTTGCCGCTCTTAACCTGAATTCAAGATGCCTTTATGAGTGGCAATCAAGCCAAGTTATTGAGCCGTTCTACCAATACAGAGCGCCAGATCCGCGAAATGATTGCGTAGCGTCATCAAAGCGCAAAGCAACCCGCCGGAAAAACAAATCAAAGCGGGGAGGGAGGTAATGACTAACAACCTCGCCCAACTCCCCGAGCACGACCGCCAGCGCATCGAGCTGGAAAAGCAGGCTCATCTGCTGTTCTGGCGCCGTCGCCGCAACGATATCAGCCGGCAGGATGTGATCGACGCCATCGAGGCGGTGGATGAGCAGCACCGCGAGTGGTTCCGCCAGTTGATGAACCAGATCCGGAGTGCCGCCTCGTGACCACCAACGCTGTTTTTGTTGAGGCTATGGGGCTGGCACTGGTGCAGCTGGGTGAAAACCTGGCTGCCACCAAGCACCATCTGGCTGGGCATCCGGTGCGGCTGGTGCGCGACCATAGCGCCGATCTGCTGCGCCAGTTCCCCGAGCTGGTGGCCGCTCTGGCCTGTGCAGAGGTGGTGAATGCCGCCGGTGGGGAGTTGCTGACCGCCAATGCCGGTCACTGCGTGATCGGCCATGACTGCGCCGGTGAGTCGGTCACTGCCGAGGTGGATGGAGTTCATCTGCCGCTGTGCTGGCACCACGACAACGAGCGCCACGATGGGCAGTTGCCGATCTCCCTTTCTGCGGTGTCTGAGTGGGTTGCCCGGGTGGTGCTGCAGAAGGTGGCTGGCTGGTGCGGGGTGTCGCAGGTCGATCTGGGTGTGCGGGACCTCTGTTGGTGGGCGACCGTCTACAAGGTGCAGCACTGCCTTCCTACCTCTGTGCTGCGCGATGCCTGCCGCTTGCCACCGCTGGAGCCTGAGCGGGTGCTGGTGCCAGGGCGCGGCTACAAGGAGACCGACACCCGCTATCGCGTCAACAAGGCCGATCTGCTGGCTGATGATCCGCTGGCCGATCTGCGCGCCCGCATCAAGGCCAAACCGGCCGTTCGCCATATCGACCCTGAACCCGCCGCCCTGTTTATGGGCAAGCCGAAGCGCAAGCGCTGGGAGTGCGAGCCCTATCTGGCCTTTGTGCGCCAGTTGCCTTGTGTGCTGACCGGCAGCCGCGATGGTGTGGAGGCGCACCACGTCGTGGGCCACGGCATGAGCGTGATGGGCAGCAAGGCCCACGACATTTTCACCTTTCCGCTCGCCCACCAGCCGCACATGGAGTTGCACCAGATGGGATGGAAGGCTTGGGAGGCAAAGAACGGATCGCAGCTGAAGCACGTTATCAACACACTGGAGCTCGCCTGCTCCTTGGGAGTGTTCAATGAAAAAGCCTGAGTCATTCACCGTCACGCTGCCGTGGCCACCTTCAACCAACCGGATCTGGCGCAATGTGGCGGTGAAGGGCAAGCCTAGAACCCTGCTCAGTGAGGAAGGCCGCCGGTTTCGCACCACGGCCGCGCAGATGTGCATGCTGGGCGGGGTCAATAACCGTCAGCTGGCCGGCCGCCTTGCGGTGTCGCTGGTTGCCTGCCCACCGGATCGCCGGGCGCGGGATCTCGATAACGTGCTCAAGGCCACGCTGGACGCACTGACCCATGCCGGGGTGTGGCTGGATGACAGCCAGATCGATCTATTGAGCGTGGAGCGCGCCCAGGTTGTGAAGGGTGGCGAACTGCGGGTGACCATTTCAGTGAAGGAGGCGGCATGATCCAGATGAGTGACCTTCCGGCAAGCGTTCAACCCATCGCGAAAGTGATCGGGGTGGTCAAGGCTGTTCACCTGATTGCCAACCTTCCACGGACTAAGGTGAAGAGCAAGCATCACAATTGTGTTGAAAGTCGCGTATCTCTTTACGTTCCTCATGAATTAACTGACGATCATCAGCTGGTTTCAATTCTCGGTAGTGATGATGCAAAGCGACTTTCAAGTGCGTTTGGAGGGGAAATACTTTACCCTGGCAACTGCATGAATATATATAGAAAACATCGCAACGAAAGAATAGCCAAGGCCATCATTGCTGGTGTTTCAATTCAAGAACTTGCACATAGATACAACCTTAGTGTCAAACAGGTATTAAACATTTCATGTAAAGAAGTGCCAGACCAGAAGAAAGCCAATGAAGAAGCTTCAATTGCTCTTATGTCTAATCACTTCAAAAAGGTGGCGGCAGTAATAGGTGCTGAAAAGGCATTTTTCGTGCTAAATGCCTTGCCAGCAAAGGCCCAGAGAGACAAGCGCAGACCAGCAGCTGTTCGCAACAGAAAAACTCTATGGATTCCAAAGCACTGCAATCTAAATAGCCAGCTTGTTAATCTTGTAGGAGTTAACGATGCGTGTAGGCTAATTCATGAGTTTGGTGGGCAAAGTCTTTATTTTTATAGCAACCCAGCTCCAGTAATAAAAAACAGAAATGATGCGATCTCTGTGATGATCGATAGCGGAGCGTCAACCAAATTAATTGCAGCTTCATTCCAACTTTCAGAACGTCAGGTTATATCAATAAGAAAAAAAGAAGTGCCAGACCAGAGAAAAGTAATAGAGGCAATTTGCAGCAAGGAAATAACCAAAGAGGCAGCGCCAAGAAATATTGTAAAAACTCCGAAGTGTAAGAGCACCGGAGCTATGCCAATGAAAAATAACATGGGGGCCCGCACTGTATGGGCCTAATCGAGCGGATCCTCACAAATGCCGAATGGGCTCTTGCTGGCCTTATCGGCGCATTGGTGGCCGTACCATTTCATGAGGAGCTGAGCACCTGGCGAGGGCGCTTGGTCTTCATCGGTTCTGGCGCGGCTTGTGCGTATTTCACCACCCCTTTGGCGATCAGCATGTACAACATCGACCCCGGCTTATCAGGCGGGGTCGGCTTTTTGCTGGGCGCGTTTGGTGGCTCGCTGCTGTCTGCCGGCCTGCGCACCATCAGGGGGCTGGATCTCATTGAGCTGGTGAAAGAGCGCTTCAGTCGAACAGGAGGCGGTCAATGATGTTCATCAACTCCATCGCCGTGACGGCCATTGTGCTGTGGGCCTTCTGGTGCTGGCTATCGCCAGATATCAACGATGGGCTCGTCGGCAAGGTGCTGTGTTTGTTGCTGATGCTGGCTGCGTTGGGGGTGTTGAGCAATCCCGGGCAGGATGCCGAGGTGCTGCTGAATCTATCTGTGGCCGCCTTGGCTATCCGCCATTGGTGGATGAAAACCTATTACCCACGGGTGCGGGACTTTGTGCTGAGCCATCTCAGGTGCAAGAACTGCCCCAATAAGCCGGAGTGATGCAATGAAGCTGGAAGAGGTATTGGAAACGGCCGTTGGGCCGGCACTGCTTGATCTTGATGGTCAGCCGAAACTTGCCAGTCCGGAGGCGGTGGTGATGTTGCTGGCGATAGGCCTGCAAGAGAGCCGATTTGAACATCGTCGCCAGATTGGCGGCCCTGCTCGTGGCTTCTGGCAGTTCGAGTGTGGCGGTGGTGTACGCGGCGTGATGACTCACTGCATGTCGCGCGACCACGCGATTCATTTGTGCGAGCTTCGCAATGTGAAGTTTGAGGCGCAAGCCATCTATGAAGCGCTGGAGCGTGATGATGTGCTGGCCGCCGGCTTCGCCCGCTTGTTGCTGTGGACTGATCGCAAGAGCCTGCCGCGCATCGGTGATGTTGATGCTGCATGGGATCTCTATTACCGCACTTGGCGCCCTGGTAAGCCGCACCGCAGCACCTGGAATGCGCTCTATGCCCAAGCCGTCGAAGCGGTCGGTAAATGGGTTGCCAAGGACTGACTATGAAAGAATTCGCCATTTTTATCATCGATCTACTGACTCCGCGATACATCACGGAGGATGTCGCCCTTGGGCTTCGTGATGACGGTTATTACCCGGTATGCAGCATGGCTGACATCGAGGAAGGAGAGTGTTTCGATGGTGTTGTTGCCATGCGCTCATTTACATGGTTTGGCGTTGCCTGGCCTTCGAAGTTAGTTGGCGAGGTTAGACCATGGGAATAGATGCGTTGCGCCGCCTTATCCCGATCCTATTAGGTATCGCCCTGATGCTCGCTATCGGTGTTTGCGGGTGGTGGTTGCATCACTCAGGGTATCAGTCAGGGGCTGATGCCAAAGATCTGGAATGGTCAGCCAAGTGGGATAAGCAGGCCGAACAGCAGGCGACAGCCAAGGCCAAGGCTGAGTTGAAGGCGAGGGAGGAGGAACAGCGCCGCCAAGCCTCAATCGACAAGGTGAGAGACGATGCAGAAAAACAGATTGCCCGGGCTGAGAGTGATGCTCTTGCTGCCCGCGATGCTGCTGACGGCGTGCTCGAGCAAGCCAAGCGATTGGCAGCCAGAGCAGGTAAGTGCCCCAGCAATCCCGCAGCTACCCAGTCAGGCGCGACAGCAGCAGAGCCCGGCGTGGTGCTCGCCGACGTGCTCGGCAGGGCTGACGCGAGAGCGGGGGAGCTGGCAGCGGCTTATGACCGCTCAAGAGCCGCAGGATTAGCCTGTGAACGGGCCTACGACGCGCTGCGCGCTGGGCGTGTGGAACCATGACTCTGCCACTCGTTTTCGGCTGGGTCCTTCCTCTGCCCCCCTCCCTTGCGGGGGCATTGACTCCGCGGTATTTGATATCTGCGTGGGCCGCCAGATAAGAATTTTTAATTATAACTAAAGCCTCGATAAGGGTTCGTTATGGCAGTCAAGAACGCCGGCCAGAATGTCAACAAGTCAGAGCTGTGCGTGATCATGGGGGTGAGCCCACCGACTGTTGACGGATGGGTGCGCAACGGCTGCCCGATCACTCAGAAAGGATCCCGCGGGGTTGCCGCCACCTTCAATACTGCCGATGTGATGAAGTGGCTGCGCGACAAAGCCAGGGATGAAGGCCGCGGCACGGCGCAGGCGTCAGAGGAAGAACTCAAGCTGCGCAAGTTGGCGGCGGAGGCTGAGAAAGCCGAGTTGGAGCTGGCGAAGGCAAAGGGTGAGGTCGCTCCCGTCCGTGAGTTTGAGCGGGCCACCGCGGCATTGATGGCGGTGATCCGGCAGAACGTGATGCAGGTGCCAGGCCGCGCCGTGATGCAGCTGATCGGCTGCAGCGATGAAACCGAGTTCAAAACCAAGCTGAGAGCAGAGCTGGTGCTGGCGCTGGAGACAGCGGCAGAAGATGACCAACTGCTCGATGATGATGAGGAGCAAGACGGGGACGATGACTAAGGCGCACCAGTTCAGCAATCCGGTTGCTGTTGCCGAGGCGCTGCGCCGTGCGACGGTAAACCTGATCCCACCTGCGGATGTGCTGCCAAGCGTCTGGGCAGAGGATAACGTCCGCATCCCGGTCGGTAACGCCAAGCCAGGCCCGATCCGGTTTGATAACGCCCCACCACAGCGCGGGATGATCGATGTCATCAAGCAACCCGGGATCCGCCGCGTCACCTACAAGCTCGGCGCCCAGATGGGCAAGACCACCATTCAGCAGTGCATCGCGGCTTACTTCATCAAGCACGAGCCGAAATCCCAGATCTTTGCCCAACCCTCGCAGGGCGACATCCAGACATTTCAGGAGACCAAGCTGCGCCCGATGCTGGACGCCAACCCTGAGCTTTCCAGCGTCATGGCCAAGCAGCGCGGGCGGGAAGGGGTCAACAACAGCAGGATGATCTCCTATATCGGAGGCTGGCTGATGTTCTGCTGGTCAGGCTCACCGAAAACAGCCCGCGGCCGCTCTGCCCCGGTGATCCATCAGGACGAGATCGACGGCTATGACCCGCTGCCAGAGGGTGATTTCAGTGAACTGCTGGCCCAGCGGGCGGCATCGTTCGGGGATGAAGCGCTGAGAACCGAGTCCAGCACCCCAACCATTGAAGGCTCGAGCCGGATCTCCATCGCCTACGAAGAGGGGGATCAGCGCCGTTTCTATGTGCCGTGCCCGCACTGCGGCCACGCCCAGGTGTTGAAGTGGGAAAACGTCACCTGGCAAGGTCGCCTGTCAACCGGCATTGATGATGCAGAGGAGGATATCGGCAAGGAGCACCTGCCGGAGACGGCTGGCTATGCCTGCGAGGGATGCGGCGCGATCTGGACTGATGGCGAGCGCATCGCCTCGATCCGGGATGCAGAGAAGAACGGGGGAGGGTGGCGCGCCGCTAAACCATTCAGGGGGCATGCCTCATTCCACGGCCCCGAGATGCTGAGCACCTTCCGCAAGATGCGGGATATCGTCCAGTCCTACCTCGACAAGCTGGCGGTGGGTGATATGCAATCCTTCGTCAACGTCTCGCTGGCAGAGGTCTATGCCGAGAAGGGAGAGAAGGCTGATCCGTCCGGGCTGCAACTGCGCGCAGAAGAGTACCGCGCCGATGTGCCGATGGGCGGCCTGTACCTGACCGCTGGTATCGATATGCAGATGGACCGCCTCGAGTGCGAAATTGTGGCATGGGGCGAGGCAGATGAAAGCTGGTCTATCGCTTACTACGTGCTGTGGGGTGACCCACTGCAGCAGGATGTATGGGACGATCTGGATGATGTGCTGGCCGGCACCTATCAGCACGAATCCGGAGCGATAATGTCGATCAGCTCGGCTTGTCTTGATACTGGTGGTACCAACGGCATGACCCAGGCGGCCTATGACTACGCCAAGGGCAAGACGGGCCGCCGCCTGTTCGCCATCAAGGGGATCCCTGGATGGGGCCGCCCCATCGTTGAAAAGCCGCAGCGCAAGCAGTCAGGCAAGAACTCCCGCAAGGTCGATCTGTTCAGGGTTGGTGTAGATGAAGGAAAGCTGATTGTGATGCGCCGACTGGCCGCCACGGTCGGCGCTGGGGAGAGAACCAGCGGCCCCGGATACTGCCACACCCCGACAGATCGTGATGCCGAGTGGTACAAGCAGATCACCGCCGAAAAACTGGTCACCAAGTATGTGAAGGGACAGCCATACAGGGAGTGGCACAAACCGGATCGCGCTCGCAACGAGGCGCTTGACTGTCGGGTGTATGCCTATGCGGCGCTCAAGATCATGAACCCGTCATTCAAGCGGCTGGCCGAGCGTTTCGCCAATCCTGATGAAGACGCGGCGCCAACCCATAAAACAGCCGCCAAACGGCCAGCGCAGGGCGGCCACATCAAGCCGGAAGGACCAAAGGAAATCCCCCAAGAGGAAGCAAAACCCCCGCAAACCCAGACTAAACCCACGATCAAGCGCTCCAAATCCGTCTCGGGGCGCAATAAAGGCGGATGGGTGAGGGGCTGGTGAGCTGCAATTTTCCTGCAAAAATCGGAGCCGGGTTAACGTTTAACCTGTTGCTGACATTAACCGCATACCCTGCTCCCGCGTGGAGCGTCTTTGTATCCATGCGCGGCCCCGGTGCAATGACCATTACCGCCACATCGGAAGGGGCGCAGCATCGCTTTCGCGCCGAAGTCACCGAAACAGCGGGCTGGGTGCCCGGTGATTACTGGTACACCCTGCGCGCCGTTGATGCCGCGACCAGTGAAATGGTCGAGGTGGAGTGCGGGCAAGTCACCATCACCCCGGATCTGATCAATGCCCCTGTTGGTTTTGATGGTCGGACGCCAAACCAGATCGCCCTCGATGCCATCGAGGCGGTGATCGCCCAGCGGGCCACGCTGGATCAGGAACGGTACCGCATCAACAACCGCGAGCTATATCGCACCTCAATCCCCGATCTGCTCAAGCTGCGCGACCACTATGTTCGACTGGTCAAGCGTGAGCAGGATCTCGCCTGCGGCCGCAACCCGTTTGGCAACACCGTCAGAGTGAGGCTCCGCTGATGTTCGCATGGTTCAAGCGTAAATTCGCCAAAAGCGAAGCTGCCTCGGCACAGCAAGAGCGCCACTTTATGCGCAACCGCACCGGCGCCCGCATGTTTGCCGCAGCCCGGCAAGACCGGCTCGGTACCGCATGGGGTGGCACCCCGCTCACCGCCGATGAAATTGTTGATCGCAATCAGGTTGTGCTGGTGGCCCGATCCCGCGAGCAGTCAGCCAACAACGATTACGGCCGCTCCTTCCTGCGCATGTGCCGGCAAAACATCGTTGGCCCGAAAGGGGTAATGCTGCAAGCCCAGAGCATGACAGCCCGCGGCAAGCTCGACAACGCCGCCAACCAGGCGATCGAAGATGGTTGGCTGGAGTGGGGCAAGCGCAAGAACTGCGATGTGACCGGCCGCCGCTCATGGCGCGCCATTCAGAACAACTGCATCACCAGTGCCGCCAAAGATGGCGAGTTTATGGTGCGGCTGGTGTTTGGTGCCGATGGAGGGCCGTGGGGATTTTCCCTGCAAGTGCTTGATCCGCAGCGCTGCCCGATCAACCTCAACGACCAGCGCCCGCGCACTGGCGCCTTTATCCGGCAAGGGATCGAGTTCAACCGATACGGCCGACCGCTGGCCTACTACTTCACCACCACCGACGAGAGCGAGGCCGGTTACCACTGGGGCGGTAAAAGCTATGTGCGGATCCCGGCGGAAGAGATTATTCACGGTTTTCTCGAGGACATGGTTGGCCAGAAGCGCGGCCTGCCGTGGATGGCAACCGCTCTGTTCCGCATGCGCCAGCTCGGCGCCATGGAAGAGGCGGCCATCATCAAGGCCCGCACCGGCGCCAACCAGATGGGCTTTATCGAGTGGGACGAGAACACCGGCCCAGAGAATGACGAAGATGAAGAGCTGACCATCGACAGCGAGCCAGGCGAATGGAGAGTGCTGCCGTCCGGTGCCCGCGTCAAAGAGAGTAACCCGCAATACCCTACCGGTGAATACGCCCCCTTCTACAAGCAAGCCCTGCGCGGCATGGCCGCCGGATTCGGGGTGCTTTACAACAACCTCGCCAGTGATCTGGAAGGGGTGAACTTCTCAAGCATCAGGCAGGGCACCCTCGATGAGCGGGAGCACTGGAAGGATCTGCAGGAGTGGCTGATCGAAAGCCTGATCGAACCGGTTTTCGAGGCATGGCTTCCCCGTGCGCTGCTGGCTGGTTTGATCAAGGTCAAAGGCAAACCGTTGCCAGCCGAGCGCCTTGATCAGTATCGGGTGGTGGAGTGGCAAGCCCGCCGCTGGCAGTGGATCGACCCGCGCGCCGATGTGAACTCCGCCGTCGAGGCCAAGAACAACATGTTGACCAGCCCGGGCAAGATTATCCGCGAGCAGGGTCAAGACCCGCAAACCGTCTGGCAAGAGTCGGCCCGCGATGTCGCCGCGATGATCGAGGCCTACAAATCGGAAGGGATCGACGAAGCCACCGCCAAAGAACTGGTATTGCTCTCCATGGGCAGGCCACAACCGAAAGTTGCACCAACACCATCAGCTGATAAGGCCGAAGCATGAAAAAAACAGCACAAGAGCGCATGGCTCAGCGCCTGAAAGAGATTCAAAGCCGTGGTGCCTTATACCGCGAAGCAACCGTGGTCAGCATCGACAAGGAGGCGCGCACCGTTGAGCTGTCTTTCAGCAGCGAAACAGAGGGTGTTGAGCGCTGGTTTGGTATCGAGATCCTTGGTCATGAAGCTGGCGAATGCGACCTGACCCGCCTCAACAACAAGGCCCCTCTGCTCTGGATGCACGACTGGGACGATCAGCGCGGCGTGATCGAGCAGGGGACAGCCCGTATCGACAAAGACAAGAAGGGGCGCTGCAAGGTTCGGTTCAGCCGCTCAGAAGACGGCGAAAAGCTATTTCAGGATGTAGCTGATGACATCGTCACCAAGGTATCGGTTGGCTACTTCGTTAATGGCCTGCGCCTTATTGAAGAGCGTGATGGCGTCGATGTGTTCCGGGTGTCATGGACTCCCTATGAAGTGAGCCTTGTTTCTGTCGCCGCAGATGATGACGTTGGCGTGGGCCGCTCACTGGAAATCCCCCAAGAGGATGGGAAACGGCGCATTGGTGAAACTGCAATCACTGAAAGTGGCGCGACCGCTAAAGACTCAACTACTGAGGAAGTCAGAAAGATGGAAAAAACACTGCGTGACGGCAAGGGCAATCTGGTACGCGCCCTGGTTGATGCCGAAGGCAAGATCCTCGAGGTGCTCGAGGTACTGGAAGAGGCTGGCGCAGATGTTCGTGCGGCCCAAAACAACGCGGCCAAGGCCGAGCGCGAGCGTACCGCATCCATTTTGCAGATGGGTACCCAATACGACTGCCGTGAACTGGCCGAAAAAGCCGTTGCCGCAGGCGATACCGTAGACGCTTTCCGCGCCGCGGTGCTGGATCACATCAACACCCGCGGTGCCAAGAAGCCGGCAGGCCAACCGGCCCAGCCTTCCCAGCGCTCCGGCACTCCGCTTTCCGAGATGCCCAGCGCCGATATCGGCCTGACCGATCAGGAAGTGTGCAACTACTCCATCTTCCGTGCAGTGCGCGCCCTGCAACCCAATGCAACCCGGGCTGACCGCGACGCGGCTGCATTCGAACTCGAATGTTCCGAGGCCGCCCAGCGTCAACTCGGCAAGACCGCCCAGGGCATTCTGATCCCGCAGGACGTACTGAATTCCCGCGCCTTCAATGCTGGCGGTGCAGCCAATACCCCGGCTGGTGCGCAGTCAGGCCAGAATCTGGTTGATACCACCTTTATGGGTGGCAGCTTTATCGAGATGCTGCGCAACCGCACCACCATCATGCGCCTGGCCACCACCATGGGCGGTTTGGTCGGCAACGTGGATATCCCCCGTCAAACCGGTGGCGCTACCGCCTACTGGCTTGGTGAAGGTGAAGATGCGCAAGAAGGTACCCCGACCATCGGTCAGCTCGAGCTGTCTCCCAAGACCTTGGGCGCCTACACCGATATCACCCGCCGTCTGCTGATGCAGTCCAGCATGGATGCCGAAGGCATCGTGCGCCGTGATCTGGTCAATGCCATGGCGCAGGCCATCGACTACGCCGGTTACTACGGCAGCGGCGCTGGCAACCAGCCGCGCGGCATCAAGAACTACACCGGGATCAACGCCGTTGACTTTGCTGCGCTGTGGCCTACCTATGCCGAGCTGGTGGCGATGGAATCCGAGATCGCGGCAGACAACGCCGATATCGGCCAGATGGGTTACATCGGTAACGCCCGTTTCCGCGGCAACTGCAAGTCAACTGCCAAGTTTGGCACCGGTACCGAAGCGACCATCTGGGAGCCTGGTAACACCGTCAACGGCTACCAATGCGAGATCAGCAACCAGATCGCTCAAGGCGATGTGTTCTTCGGCAACTTCGCCGACATGCTGATCGGTATGTGGGGCGGTCTGGATCTGACCGTTGACCCGTACAGCCTGAGCAAATCCGGCGGCCTGCGCATCGTGGTATTCCAGGACGTTGACTTTGTCCTGCGCCGTGTGGAGTCGTTCTGCTGGGGCAGCCAGAACGTCGCGTAATTAAGGGGTGGCCGCCTTCCATTCGATAGGGCGGCCCTCTTACATCCAAGAGGGTGACCGGATGAAAAGTTATGTATTGAAGCTGACCTGTGCGATCGCCATCGATGGCCAGATCCACAAGCCTGGTTCACTGGTGGAAGTGAGCGAAGCGGAAGCCAAGAACTTCCTCCATCGCGGCAAGGCAGTATTGGCCACCGAAGAAGATGGCGTGGAGCTGCAGGAAGAGCAGACCGGCAATGATTACTCCAGCTGGACCAAACCTGCACTGCTCGAGTATGCCAAGCAGCGCGGTCTGGAAGTGGCCAGCGGCATGGCCAAGGATCAGATCATCGGTGTTATTGAGGCGGCTCCCGCTGCTGGTGATGACACCGATAAGAAAGAGGGCGAGTAAATGCGCGGTGTAACCCGAATCGTACTGGCCGTTTCGGCCTCCATCACTGCCACCGGTAACGGAGTGGCGGTCAACGTCAGTGATTTTCAAGGTCTGTGCCAGATCATTATGAACTCTGGCCCCA
>NZ_CAWMDN010000161.1:0-111987 GCF_963866575.1 Aeromonas sp. L_1B5_3 | reverse complement strand
TTCGGAACAGCTATTTAGAAATTGCTGCCTCTCTGAACGTTGTCCATCCAGGTAATTATAAAGAACGAGGTAATCATGGTGGCCGCATCCCAGCCAAAACTATGACTCAGGATTTTGTCATTATTCGGCAAACGGAGGCAGGGAAGCATATATTGAGTCCATATAGCTTCAAATATTCTGATGCGCTGGATCCAGAAATAACATCCCCCCGTGTTGTTAATCGTACATTGGCAAAAGAGCGAATTTCCCTTGAGTATTGGCGTACTCAAAATATTGATCATGTGTTGATAACAGAGAAGAGTTTTGACGCCACCATTATTTACAATTTAGAGTTTCTACGAGAATGTTTTGATGAGGCTGAACTGATTCAGGTTTCGGCAGAATTTTATGCCAATGTTATTGTTCGGTTTAGGCACCACATGATAGCAACCCCTTTATCCACGCTGCTGATGTTAATTCATCAGGTAGCCTATGAACTTAATATTGATAAATTTCAGGTGCAGTGTTTGTTCCAGCACGCGGTTTATACCGGTCGTTTGAATATCGATTTGACACAACGAATCGAGTTATACCGTCCTCTGTCAGTAATACGGAGGTCTAATGCGGGTTAACCAAAAGATCGTGTCTGATACCAAAAATAGTTCCGAGCTGCTGATCATTGATATCTGCTGGGATACAATGCGGCTAGCTGTAACTGAATTGCTACTCGTTTCACCGAAACGGCCATTTACCTTGTCGCTTGACGAAGTTGAAAATGATATTTCTCAAGGGCGTAGACATATAGCAGATCATGATTTTCCAAAAATCATCTATGAAGCAGATAATAACTTAAATCCAAGCTGGATAAAAAAACGTGATGAAGGACTTGCTACGCTTGAACCCCTAATAAGCGATCATGAACTGAGGCATCGTTATCTATATGGTGACTCAAGCGGGATTTTGAAACTACTCATTGATCGTTCAGGAAAAAGTAAAAAGTATGTCACTAGTCAATTGAATCGCTACTTCCGATGTGGTGGCATTCCAAATGCGCTATTACCTAATTACTTCGCATGTGGCAAAAATCACCAGTTGCCTACTACATACCTGGAGCTGGAAAAGGGGAAAGTTTGTCTTGCATCAAAACGAGGGCGCGAAACGCTTTATGGTAAATCTTACCGTGGCATTACCCAACAAGACATTAAAAATATAGTATTCTTCTCCAAGAAAATCCGCTCGGGGACAGAAGTCCAGCTTTCTCGGTTGTATTTGGATTTTTGTATGGAGTATGCTTCGACAGAGTTGCGCCCGATGGGAGCCCCGGACGAGGATATTGCTGAACCGTTCAAAATGTTACTACCCAGAAATTATCTTATTTCTCCCAAATCATTCAAGCGCCAGCTTACTAAATATGTTGATCAGTTGACGTTTTTGAAAAAACGGGTAGGTAGTATAAATTATGATCGAGATTACGCCGGCAAGCCCGGGCTCGCGAGAGCGGGACTCCGAGGACCGGCATCGCGCTACGAAATTGATAGTACTATTGCAGATATATATATTCGATATTCCTACAGCAAAGATGAACTAGTCAGTATAGGACGACCTGTAATCTATAGTGTTGTTGATAGTTTCAGTGGAATGATTGTGGGAATTCATGTTGGTTTTGATAGTCCTTGTTGGCACGGTGCCAGTCAGGCATTATTTAATGCTATGAGTAATAAGGTCGAATTTTGTAGACAGTATGGCTATGAAATAGCTGAGTCTGATTGGCCCTGCCAGGAGGTTTGTCGTGAATTAACGTTAGACCGAGGTTCAGAGAATACTGATAGCAATATAGCTTCCCTCCTTCGCGGTCAAATTGGTATTACTGTAGGCAATTTTAATGCATATCATCGTGGTGATATGAAAGGCACGGTTGAGAAGAGTTTTGATATTATTCAGTCTCTAGCGATTCCCTTTGATTCTGGCAAGGTTGTAAAATCTCCAAAAAAAGAAGACCAACATGCATCCCGTAATTCTTTGTATACCTATGAACAGTTTATGGTTCGACTGATAAAATGTATCATATTTACCAACAATAACAGGGAAAGAGTCCTATCTCATAATTTTGAGATGTCGCGAGATGGTGTGGTTTTTACATCTCGTGGTGTTTGGGATTGGGGGATGGAGCAGGCGATATTGAAACCACGAGTTTCAACAAATCGCCTACGATACGCATTGTTGCCGGAAGCAGAGGCAACAGTTAGGTCTCAGGGAGTGTTCTTCAAAGGTTTATATTATAATTGTAATGAAATTGTACGTAGGGGCTATCTTGACCGAGCAAAAAATATTGGTCGTTTCAAAATAAAGGTTCGATATACCGATATCAGCACTAATCATATCTGGTATGGAGATGACGAAAGTGGAGAGCTCCTCCAACTGGATTTGACTGATCGTAGCGAAGCCTATAAAAATCAAATTTGGGCCAATGTCATGCGCCGTCAAGCGATTGTCAAAGAACAACTGGCTATTCTAGATGAAAGCAGATTTGATGCACGTGCATTATTGGAAATGGATTTAAAACAATGTGATGATGCGATTAGAGCAGAAAGTCGCCATCTTAAAAAATCCAATGCTAAAGGCATTCAGCCAGGGATGAAAACCCTCAAGCATATTGAGGCTGTACAGCAGCGACATAATGAAATGCAAGCCATTTATGCCGATCTCTCTGGGGTCGACAACCGGGATCAAATCCATCGGCCCAAATCGCTGCAATCTAAACAAAATTTGAATGATCCGACAGTAATATCCTTTCAGGAAGACGAACAATGAGCCAGCCAAATTATTATATGCATCCTAATCGACAGTATCGAGACAACCCATTAATTGAGGCGCTGGGTCAGCCATTAACAATGCAGCAGTTTTATGCACTCAGCGAGTTGCCTTTTATTAACAATGTTGATTTGACTGGTGTTGATGCATCACTTCATGGTTATTATATCCGAACCCTGATCGATCAATTGAATGATGTTTATGCCGTTCAAGACGAGGCATATCGTTTATATGATGTCATGCGACGCATGATTGAAGCGGGGTATGATAAACGCAATCCTCTGCGAACAGATATACGGCGGATACTGACGGCTATCGATAGAGACAAGACCAATCCCAATCAGGTTGCATATTTATCAAGCTTGGAACTCTATTCTGTATTGCAGAGTTATTTGTTGATTGGACTGAGTGGTCGTGGTAAATCATTTATGGTAAGGCGTATTCTGAAACTATTTGATCAAGTTATTGAACATTTCAATTATACCGACCACAAGGGGCAGGAGCATACGCTTGATCAATCTCAGGTAACGTATCTGTATGTAGAAATTCACGAGCGTCGTGGTCAAAAAGCGCTGCTGTTGAATATGCTGGAGGCGCTGGATGAGGTGACCGGACAAGCATATGCATATGAACACCGTAATAGGTCTGTTAATGAGTTAATTACCATAGTGCGCAAGCTTCTTATCGGTCATAGTGTTGGGTTGGTAGTCGTTGATGAGGCCCAAAATCTAGCCAAATCCTCCCGTAATGAAGTTTTAAGTATCAATGAAAAAACGTCGATAAAATTTGTCGAGGAATTGTTCAACAGAGTCGGTGTGCCGATCATGCTGGTAGGAACATTTGCAACGCTAGCATTATTTGAGCGTGAAACAACTATCGGTCGGCGAGTGACCAAAAATGGATCTATGTTATTGGCGAGTTGCGATTCTAATAGCTCATTTTGGAACCGCTTTATCCGCCTGCTATGCCAGACTCAATTACTAAAAAATCAATCAACATCGGTAGATATATTGTGTAGGCATATTCATTATCTGAGTGCGGGCATTCCGGCAATTGCCAGTAGCCTGGTTAGGGCCACGCTCGCCTATCTCACGTTCCTGGCACCTCAGGATCAAGATCTTTCGATAGCCGCGCTGGACTTAGTTTTTAATCGTGAATTTAGAGTGTTGACCCCGGCGTTAACTGCACTGAGAAAAGGTGATTACCACAAATTTGAGGATTTTGAGCCGATGCTGATGCTGGAGTCGGTGGCGAGTCATTCTGATGTCATGACACAGATAGCTCCGCCGCCCGCCATGAACCTGATTCAAGGGGAAGTCGAGCTGAGCGACAAACCCGTATCATCGCAGATTGAGGTACAGAAACGTAAAAAACTGGATCAGTTATCGCCGTCAGTATTGTTAGGACAACTCGGCTACAACCTAGATAAGGCGCAGCCGAAATGATCCTCCATCGTTTAGAGTTGCTGCCGGGCGAACATCTGGGAGCCGTGGCTGGTCGAATGCATGTGCTGAGCATCCATGGGACGTTCACCGCTACGGTAAAAGCGCTGGGTCTGGGTAGTCCACCTATTCGCCCCCAACGATTATCTCATGCCGATGACATGGCCCTCGATGCCATTTTTCGGGCGAAGGGGATAGCGCAGCCCTGGCAGACACATGGCTACGGCCATTATCTTACCCCGTTTTTAAGCCTGCCTGAGCAGGGTATGTTGATGTCTGCGTTGACGGGCCACACGCCGCTCCGGTTGAGGGTGACCGGTCAGAACAATGTACAGCATCGATACTGGCGTTGGTGTACAGACTGTATTGCCGAGGATCAGGATACTCAGGGCATGCCCTATTACCACCGCGACCATCAATTGCCAGGGGTGTTTCATTGCCATCGGCATCAACGTGGCCTATCCGGACGCTGTGTTGGCTGTGGTTTTGTAGCCATGGTGTTGTCGGCGCTGCCCATTCCTCCCTATGACAACCTCTGCCCGCACTGCGGCCACTGGATGGGGGGATACGATGGTCATTTTACCGAGCGGATGCGTGAAATCGAGTTGGCATCGCTGGCATTGGCCCAGTCGGGTTGCAGCCTCACTCTGTCAACGCTCACAGGTTATGTGAGAGAGGCTATGGGGATCTCGGGCGAGGCGATGCGCACGGTCAAGAGCATCAAAGCGATCAATGCGTGGTTTCAGCAGATGGACGCGCAGTGTGATCCCCTGGCGCTCACTGCGTATTTCACCAATTCAGAGGGGGACGGTCAGGGATGGCAATTACCTCCTCAGCTGCGTAATGCACGGGGCTACCATGAGCAGTCAGCCCGAGATCCGTTGCACCCCTTGGTCCACCTTCTCATGTTGCAGCATGCAGGCGTCGATCTGATGGGGCTCCTGAGGTCTGAGGGCTGACCTTGTGTTGGGCTCGGTAATCCCGGCGTACATCCCTGGTGAGTCGGCCTACAGTTGGGTCTCGCAGTATTTCGTGCAGTCGGCCTACAGTGACCGCAACCGCGTCTGTGACCGTTTGTTCCATCATCCGGCCATTCGTCTGCATCCGTCATTACCTGGTCATATTGAGGCAACGGCCCAGGCAGCGGGAGTGGATCCACAATACCTGCTGCACCATGGCACGGGTTTCCCGCTTTATGCCCTTACGTTGAGAGACAAGCTGCAAGTCGACACCCTGGCATCTGCGATGTTGGGTGAAGGGCAGGGGCTGATGGCCCTGTCAGGACAAGCGGCCAGCAAGCTGGCTTTTGGCGGTGTCTGCCTGAAATGGTGTCCCGCCTGCTTGCGAGAGGATGAACAGGACGTAGGATGTGGATATTGGCATACGGCGCATCAACTGTACGGGGTCACGGCCTGTACCAAGCATGCGCTGCGATTGCAAACTCTGGCGGCCAGTGCAGGAGGCATTGATCGGCAACTGCTTCTACCGGATCCCGAGATACCCTGTGAACAATCGCGTCCATCTGAACAGGAAATAAACCTTTCTACATATATCACCGCTCTGCATCGGTATCTGTGCGTCCAGTCGCCAACGGAGTCGCTAGCGGAGCTGTACCAGCGATGGCTCGGGCAACAGGGCTATCTGACGGCCCGAGGCCATCTGCGTAGCCAGCCCCTGTTGCAGGCCATGACGGAGTTCTGGCAGGGGTTGTTTGCCGATATAACGCCAATAGTGCCGCCGGGGCTGGCCAACTATCGATACGTCTCGGGGCTGGTGCACGGTGACCGCAGTCACCACTACCTGAAACATGTGATGCTGATGGCGTTTGTGAGTCGCAGCCCAGCGGAGTTCTTCTCCATCGAGGTGCAGCAGGTGTTGCCTGTGCCGCCAGCGCGTGACGCGCAAGCCGTCGAGCGAGCAGTGCTAAGGTGGTTGGCAGAGCCGCTCTCCATGCGTCAGGTCGCCCGCCAGACCGGTTACAGTGTCGGTTATATCAAGCAACTCGCGTTGCGACACAACCACCCCGTCGAACACCGAGCCCAGCGCATCACTGCGGCGGTGGCGCGGGGAATATGGCGGCAGGC
The DNA here is from genome assembly GCF_963866575.1 of Aeromonas sp. L_1B5_3. Lineage (NCBI taxonomy): Bacteria > Pseudomonadati > Pseudomonadota > Gammaproteobacteria > Aeromonadales > Aeromonadaceae > Aeromonas > Aeromonas sp. L_1B5_3. Next base: position 105,671 of record NZ_CAWMDN010000161.1, on the reverse strand, counting down.
GTTCATGGGGGTAAGCCGACAGCAGATCGCCCATTGCCATGGCGTCTCAGTCGGTGCGGTCGAAGCCATCATTCAGAGCCATCAGGGGTTGTCTGATTGGCGGCGGCATCTGGGCAGCGTGCGTAAGCTGCGTGAGCACCGAGATACATTGACGACATACCTGGCACAGCATGTCGATGCCAGTCGCGGTGGCATCGAACAGGCGTGCCGAACGGCATTCAGCTGGCTCTATCGGCATGATCGCTCCTGGCTGTATCAGCAGTTGCCCGCTCCCAAACAGTCTGTCTACCACCCCTCCGTGGATTGGGCACAACGTGACCGGGCACTGGTGGCCCAACTCGAACAGTTGGACGGGGAGGCAAGGTCACTGTCCGCGCTGGAGAGAGCGCTTGGCAGACCGGATTGGCTCAGGAAATACAAAGCTAGATTACCGCTCAGCTATGCGCTGGCTGTGCGACTTGTCGCTGCTTACGCAGCCCAGCATCCCAAACCCTGATGGCCACCGGTGATATCGGCACGGCTGTCAGGGGTCAACACGAGGAGTATTGCCATGAAAGTCGAAGCCATCTTCCCCACCACCCAAGTCGTCGATATTCTCTGCGATGTCTGTGGCAGCAGCACGACAACCACCATTGGTACGCAGGAGTTCGGCACGCTGGCTGCGCGCTGGGGGTATGGTTCGCAGCACGATGGTGAACGATATCAGGTACACCTATGTGAAGGCTGCTTTTTTGGGGCGCTGGCCAACCTGAGACAGGAGCATCGGTTGATGAATATGTTTTCGGATGATTATCAACCCGCAGACCCTGATCAATTTGGGAAAATTGAAGGCAATCGAGAGCTTATCTAACCACGATTTGAGTGGTTGTGTTGATCGGCTCATCAAGTGAGCCGATTGGTCGAGGTGATCGGCTCATCAAATGAGCCGATTGGTCGGGGTGATCGGCTCACCAAATGAGCCTATTGTTGGTGCTTTATGGTCACGTATGAACTGTTAATCAACAGGGGATGCCATGCCTAATCCGGCCGACAAGATCGATAACTGCCTGCGCTCCCATAGGCGTAGTAATCACATCGGCCGGTTTTTCACCACCTAATCCCCACGCAGAGCGGGTGAGCCATCTCATCGTTTTAGCAGTATCTCCCCGGTGTAGGGATATGGCTGCGTCCACTGCTAAGGCTGCCCAGTAAACGCGATCTCCCTGAGCTGTCGATAAGCGATTGCCCCGTTTGATTTGGCGATTCAGTGTGTCTCGGCTAATGCCAATCATCTGGCAAATTGTTCGGGTATTAGACCCCAATAGCTTGCTCAGTTTGACGACGATCTCAGGAGATACACCAGACACTATGTGCTGATGGGCGGCTAGCCAGTTACGTGGTAGACCGAGCGACTCCAGAACAGATAGATTGCTGGTTGGGGGAGATTGCTCTACATGAGTCATCATGAGTCTGCGCCTCCGTCTGGGGGTTGTTGATGGCAGCCCAATGCGAATCATCACTCAGGAGTTCATTGGGTCATCATCTAGTTTGGGGTATTCGTGAGCGGGTGACCACAAGAACGATAAATATATTAAATCCTTTTAAATCAGTCTCTTAAGTTGTTTGTGTCGATTGGGCCCAATTGCATGATTTCGATTAAAAAAGTGTTCATTGGAATTGGTATACTGCATCACTTCAAAATCGGGAGTGATGCATGAATTTCACCTTGTTGTTCGACTGGCTTAAGCACCTTGAGCCCAGCTCTGTCCCTACCATCGTGTTCTGTCTGGTAGTTTTGTTTTCCGCATTTTTTTGTGTGTTTTATCTTGGGCCATCATTTTTGGTGGCGAACAAGTTAAAGCAGGCTAGCAAGGGATTAGAAATACAGCATGAACTACCTGCTTCTGAAAAGTTAGAACAGGCTACAGCCATGTTTGCTGAGCCCAAATATCGGGCCATGAATCATGCATGGAAAGAATACGCTGACACTCTGCACAGACAGAGTGAATTGGTTGAGGGAGAGAGTCGATTAGTTGCTGTGCGAGCAACCTCCCTATCTGCCACTTTCTTCTCAGTGCCTAGTATTGTAGAGACGCCTCTCCGCACCGAGGTTTTCAAACACCTGCCAGGTGTACTGACAGGGTTAGGTATCGTAGGCACCTTCCTGGGTTTGATGTCGGGTTTGATGTCGGGTTTGATGCATTTTGATGTGTCGGATCCTGCCAAGGTTACCGAAAGTGTCTCTCGCTTGCTCAATGACGTGCTTTTTGCTTTTGTTGGGTCTTCGATCGCAATCTTTGCATCCATCGTAGTGACTGGATTGGAAAAATGGCGTTGGGGACGTTGCCTCCAGTTACTGGAAAAGTTGACCGAGTCCATTGATGAACTCTTCAAGGGTGGTGTGGGTGAGGAATATTTAGCTGACTTGGTTAAGGCCAGCAATGAAAGTGCAGTTAATGCACGACAACTGAAAGACAGCTTGGTCAGTGATCTACGCACCATGATGCAAAATCTGGTTGATACCCAGGTTCAGGAAAATCTCAAACTGGCCAATACCCTCTCAACCTCTTATCAAGAGGTTGGCACATCTTTGGCTACCCAGATCGGTCGCTCCATCGAAGATAGTCTTAAAGATCCCTTGGAAAAAATTGCTGGTTCAGTGAAGCAGGCAAGTGGCGATCAGTCAGGCCAAGTTCAGCATCTATTGACGGATGTACTGAGTGCCTTCATGAGCAAACTAGATGCATCTTTCGGTCAACAGTTCAGCGGTTTGCATGAAATGCTCGGTCAGTCAGTAACTGCAATGCAGTCCATGCAGCAAGGCTTTGTGGCATTGGTGGACGATATGCGGCGAGCTGGCGAGTCCTCTTCTCAGCAAAGTGCCACAGTCATCGCGCAACTGCTTACAGACATGCAGGCTGGTCAAGCCAGTATGCAGAATGGCATGAACGAGATGTTGTCAAAAATGCAGGCGGCGGTAGAGCGAATGGGAAGCTCGGGCGAGGATGCCAGTGAACGCATAGCTCACCAATTGGAGAGATTGTTTGCCGAGAGTGAGGCCCGTCAGCAACAGATAGCCGAACACCTGAATAGCTTTATTGAACAGAGCCAGCGGAGTATTGGCCAAGGGCAAGAAGAGGTCATGACCAACATGTCCACAAACTTGACTCAGCTGGGCTCACAACTTAATCAGATGTTCCAGACCTTTAACGCTAACCAAGAAGGAATGGATGCACAGCATCGCTTGGCACAGGCGGATATCAGGAATACAACTGAAACGGTTATTGGTGGGTTGGATAAGCAGCTTAGAGAGACGCTGCAATTGGTCGAGCAGCAGCGCAAAGAGGCACAGGAAGTCATTGACCTTCTTGGCTTGCAAACTAGAGAGCACTTGCAGCAAATGGCACAAGGGGCAGACAAGATGCGCCTTGCTGCGGATCGATTCGACACCGCGGGCAGCAGTGTGGTGCAAGCGGGTGAGACCACTGCCAAAGTATTGGGGTCGGTGCAGCAAGTCGGTGGAGAGCTGGCGGTAGCTTCCCGTGAGCTCACAACCATTATTGGTGAATACCGCAATCATCGAGAGTCTGCGGCCAAAGTTTTGGCCACCATCGAGTCCGTAGTCGCCGGAGCGCAGAGCGAACAAAGCCAGCGAGCACAACTAATTAACGATCTCAGGCAACACGGTGAGCGGATGCGTGACCTTAATCGTGAGGCCACAGAATATTTGGACCAGATTGGCAATGCCCTAGCGAAAGGGTTCAATGAGTTTGCCGATGGGTTGAATCGTAATCTGGTCAAGACCATGGGAAGTCTCGATAGTGAGCTAGACAAAGCGGTGAAGGGGCTTGCTAGTGGTATCGTTGATATGAAGGAAGGAATTGAGGATCTTTCCGAGTTGTTTGAGTCTATCAAGGTGCGGCGCTAAGGGGCTAACTTATGTTCGGGATGAAAGGCGCTCCGGCCTCGCGTCGCAACGATGAGGCGGAAAAGCCGTTTTGGATATCTTATGCCGATCTGATGACTGCCATGATGGTGTTGTTCTTGGTTGTCATGGTTGCTTCACTTGCGTCTGTGACCCAGCGTATTCGCGAAGTTGAGGCTGGAGAAAAGCAAAGAGGGCAGGATATTGCCCGTATCTGTCAAAGCTTGGAGATACTGGCGCGAAAGAAGAGCAACATCATTAAAGTTGACTGTCGTGACAACCGGATTAGCTTTGGGGAGGCCGGTCGCTTTGGTCACAACCAATATTTTCTAGACCCACAGGGTCAGCAGGCATTGCAGGACGTGGTGCCGTTGATCCTGGATGTTACCGATAGCCCAGAGGGGCAACGTTGGATGAAACAGGTGGTGGTTGAAGGTTTTACCGATACGGATGGTTCTTACCTCTATAACCTCCACTTGTCGCTACAGCGTTCCGAGTGGGTAATGTGTGCACTGCTTGACGGACGGAGCCAGTTGCAGCAATCCCTTTCTGCCGAACACCAGCAGCAGATCCGTAGCCTGTTTTTGGCTGGCGGTGTTTCTTTTAACAATGCCAAGGACAGCAAAGAGGCAAGTCGTCGAGTGGAGCTGCGCATGCAGTTTTATGGGCTCAAGGAAGACAAGCAGCAGGCGGCGGAGAGCGCACCTCAGTTTTCTGGTCTGATGACGGCTGAACGTTGTCAGTTGGAGATGCGCTGATGGTGGATGCAATTTCCCGTCTTACGGCGATCTTGGAGTCCAGTGTGGAGCGGGTCAATGGTCGCTATCAGGAGAGGACTCTGCATTCCTTTTCGGCTTTGAAGCGAGCTAGATCTGAGGTTGAGGCTAGGTTTGACCAAGCGGAGGCAGCTCCAGAACCACCGAAGGAGAAGCGTCATGCCGCTCTGGCGGCCTTCCTACGTAATGAACCGCTCACCCGGCGGCAGTGGCGGTTGGTATATGCAGGGCTTGTTGACTGCGTTGAAGCAGGCAAGCAGTTGCTAGATGATGAAAAGGTCTTTCCACGAGTGAGTAGGCATGTATCTGCTCACATCGATAGCCGTGAGTTGGTTCGCCGGGATTGGACTGCTCTCTGCTTCAGCTATTTTGGCTATGAGGCAATAGAGCCTGAGAAGAGCCAAAACTGGCAACAACTGCGCACTTATATCCGGGATGGTTATCGTGTACTACGGAATCCGGAGAAGCTTAAAGCTTGGATGCGGGTAGTTGATGAGCATCAAGAACTTTTTCAGAGTGAAGCAGGTTTACGGTTAGGACAGCAGGTATTTGAGGGGACAGTAACAGATCTTACTCAGCTACAGACTCTTGCCCAAATCCCAGCAGAAAGTTGGCTTTGGCATCAAGTTATCGCGGTCGTGCAGAAAAAAATTGCCGAACTTGATGAAGCTACGTTTTTAGACCGGTTATCAGAGTTGTTAGCGCTGATGGCTATCAATAATCGGCGTTATTCCGACGAGATCATGGCTGCTTGTCTCACTCGATATCATGGTTGTAGCTGTCATGTGCAGCCACAAGCCAACTTGATACAAGCTGGTCTGGAGATCTGGGGGAACCCCCAGTTGAAATCCGATCAAAATCGCTGGCGTCACCATGTGGATAAACCGGTATGTGACATGGTGGGGGCATGGCTTGCCAAGCAGGATTTACAGCACTTTTTTAGTTTGCTGAAAGGTGAAGGCGAGGTTGATCAGGCGCGTCTCTTCTATTGGCTCCGTTTTGCCGATCAGATGAGTTATACCCGTATCGTGATGGGACGTGATGCTCAATTAAACCGAGATGGAGAGTTTGTCCGTTTTCGTGATCAAAATAAGGGCCGCCTAGGAGATTTATCTGGGGGCTCGCCAGCTGATAACGCAGTAATCATGCAGATTGGCGATTACATCTTTGTCGAGTTTTCGCACACAGGAAACGCCTGTTATGTATATCGAGCTAACTCCTGCGGATTTAATCCTGATGCCAGTACATTGCACTTAACTCATGATTTGAAACAAAAAAACCTCGCGAAGGGGCGTTGGATACATGTTCCCAAACCATTAAAGCCCGATGCGATGGAGGGGTGGCAGCAAAAATATGATGATGAGTTACGGTTGCTTGGTATTGTTCCAAACCCACAGGGAGCCAATCAATTATGGAATCGTGTAGTTAAACCAAAAATTGTCAAACCAAGCGTTCCATCATTTCAAGCTCCCCTTGGCAACAATTCTGAATCAAAGAGCCAAGTTGTGAACACACCTGCTGATCGGACCGTTGTGATTCATTCAGGCGGTAAGGGGAAAGTTGATTTTGCTCTGTTGCTCGAACAGTTAGGCGAAAACCTGCGACATTATACGGATCATCGTGAAAAGGGCGGTGCTTTCCATATAGAGATCAAGCAGCGCAATACAGATGACATTTTGCTTCTGAGGCGCAATGGTTTTGTGGTCAAAACTGGCAGCCCGTTTATGTTTTGGAAAAAATGATGCTTGGACGTTGGTTTAGCAAATTTGGGAAAAATAAGCATGATCCGGTTGATCTCAGCCCATGTTGGCAGGCGGATGAGAGAGGGATCGTGTTTGCCGAACGTATACAGAGCGAGCCTGAGCGATGGGCCTTGGTTGCCTATCTGGAGCAGCTTGCCGAGGAGGAGTACGTTGCGGTGCTTAGCGACCGCTGGCTCCTGACATGGCGTGATATGTATCGATTAATGGCCGACGCCGATCATGAAAGTAGTCTGGCGTTGTTGTCGCTGCCTCACTGTACTGATCTACGCCCCAAATTGGAATGCAGAGGCAGCTTGGTCGATCCTCAGTTCACCGTTGCGATTACTCACTGGAGTGATGAAGTAACGGGAGAACATGTCGAGTTAAAACGTCAGGGGGCGTTGGTAACAACGAAGAAGGGACAACGTCTACTGAACGAAGCCAGCTGGCAGCTCTGTGAGTCTCTGCGTGACCTTGCTCGTTGTCAGAGGGATGAGCCGGGTGAGGCGACCAACTATGAAGGGTGGGCCGTTATTCGCAGTGTTGCCAAAGCGGCTAATGCCGACATGGATGGTTTTCTTGCCAAGACAGTGGTAGTTAAACCTCAGCGACTGGCTTTGCGACCACGTAAGGCAGAGATCGACTCTTGTCCTGTCATTGAGGTTGGCGTTGATTTTCCTGAACAACCAGTTGGGTTCCTTTCCTCATTTGATGCTACCCAACGGGTACAGGACAGATACCGTATCACGCAACCAGATGGCACCATCGCTCATGTGTTGATAGAGCCTGAGATCAAGCAAGTACTCGAAGCCATCAAGGCGATACCGGGGAGAAGGGTGGCTGGGGATTCGGCGTTGTCCCTGTTGCGCAATCCCTATGCCCTGCTGGGAGAAGTGACCAGCGTGGTACTCGATCCAGAGCAGCACGAGCAATCGCTTGTCGATGCGGGGATCTATTTTCATCATTTTCGTCTGGAACCTAAATGCGAGGCCGAAAGTGGGAAGATCGCCACCGTATTGCTGCATCTCTCCCCTATAAGCCGAGAGCCACTCCCTGATGAAACACTGAGTTTCAATTCACCTGGAATATTTGCGCCTTTTGTACAGGAGCTGCGCTTTAAGCTGGCTGCTGGTATGAGCGCAGGTTTCTGGCAGGGTTTTGAGCTGGAGTTAGGCGACTTTGACGAGCAGCAATTGTTGGACATCGAAAAGTTGCTAGATCGCTGGCAACGAGAGGTGTCCGGAGAGTTGTTCGATTCTTTGTTTGAACTCTCTCGCTATGGTGATCGCATTATCGGTCTCGGCGAGGTAGTGCCAGTATCATCTCCTTTCCTGACCCGAACAACCGGTCAGGATTGGCTTTCGAGCGAATCGAATGGAATTGAGGAGTCAGTGGGTGATGTTGTCGCACAGATCAATTTTGACGATGCAGCGGCGCTGGATGAGTTATCAAAGCGTATTGACGAGGCGTTTGCAGAGGGAGCAGGGCATCTTTGTTTGCCAGGATCTGAGCAACCCGTGCCATTGCGCTTGGCTGAGCAGATACAAAAGGAATGGCGAAAGCAGATCCGGAGCGAAGAGCCAACAGTTCAAGAATCCATGAGGAAAAACAGCATTGGTTTGCTGGTGGAAGAAAATATCGACGAGGTGGGTTATGCCAAGTGGCGACAAGATGCGATTCAACAGGCGCGTCTTTCCTCCCCGTCATTACCGGAGAGGCTTAAGCCAGAAATCTCGCTGCGTGAGCACCAATTACACGGTGTGGCATGGTTACAGCATCTGTTCGAGCTGTCACCAGAACATGTATCGGGTTGCCTCTTAGCTGATGACATGGGTTTAGGAAAAACGATCCAATTGCTTACCTTTGTGGTTGATTATCTGGAACGTCAACCAAGTGGTGATCCTGTACTTATCGTAGCCCCGGTTTCGTTATTGGATAACTGGGAAGCAGAATTGCGAAAATTCTTCTATGCCGATGACATTGCAGTCATGCGGCTCTACGGTGATGCTCTATCAGAGGCAAAGTTTCGCAGCTATGAAATCCCAGAATCATTGCGTCAGCAGGGTGTAACAAATCTGTTGCGTCCCGGTTGGTTACAGGAGGCTCGTATCGTGTTAACCACATACGAGACGCTGCGTTCCCAAGAGATCTCCTTGGGTCGTCAGTCATGGGCCATGGTGATCTGTGATGAAGCCCAAAAAATCAAAAATCCAGCAGCTATGGTGACTAGGGCTATTAAAGCCATGAAGTCCAGGTTTCGCATTGCTTGTACTGGTACTCCAGTAGAAAACACCTTGATCGATCTCTGGAGCCTGTTTGATTTTGTCCAGCCAGGTTTGCTTGGGGCCTTAAACCAGTTTGGTCGTGAATACCAAAAACCAATTGAAGAGGGGGAGTGCAAGGATCTAGAAGCTCTGGCTCGATTACGTTCCTTGATTGAGCCCCAGACCTTGCGGCGGACCAAGCAGGATGTGGCTAAGGATTTGCCTTCCAAGATAGAAGATCGCACTTGCCGCAATCTGACCATGGTTAGTCGGCAGCGTTCCCTCTATAACCAGCAGATTGGTGAATATCGACAGCGACAATTGGTGCAGGAGGCCGCAGGGAGTAAAGAGAGTTTCATCCTTCCTGTGTTGCATAAACTCAAGCTGGTCTGTGCTCACCCCTATTGTGTGGAGCCTGACCTTTGGTTACGTGAACATTCCCCTAAGATGAGGTGGCTGCTAGAACAACTGGATAACATCCGTTGCAGCGGGGATAAAGTTATCATCTTCACCGAACTACGGGATGTTCAGCGTGAAGTACAGCACGCGGTTAAGGTCCGTTTCGATATATCCCCAACAATCATTAATGGGGACACCAGTACAAGTAGCGATAGCCTGAATAGTCGCCAACGTCTGATTGATCGTTTCCAGGCAGTGTCCGGCTTTAATGTGATTATTCTTTCCACCGTGGCGGTGGGGTTTGGTGTCAATGTGCAGGGAGCAAACCATGTGATCCATTTCACCCGGTGCTGGAATCCGGCCAAAGAAGATCAGGCGACCGATCGAGCATACCGTATCGGCCAGACCAAGGATGTATTTGTCTATTATCCAACTATACGCGATGCTGACATTCAGACCTTCGAGGCAACGCTCGATGATTTACTGGACCAGCGTAGATCGTTAGCGAGCGATATGTTGCAGGGGAAAAATGACTTACAACTGTCGGAGTTTGATGGTGTGCTTAACAAATGATGTCATTACAAGGGGAGCTGCTAGGCTGACTTCCCGTGGTGTCATATACCTACAGCCACACCTTTCAACACCAGCATGTAGCCTCTCTGCTAACTGCGGACAAATGACATGCGTCTGCCTGCCACTGCTCATAAGAGGTAATTAGCTGTTTTGTAATTTAGTTACATGGTCACTATCATGGCAAACAGAGCTTGGTTTCCAACTTCAATGTCCTGCTTGTTCGTTGAGCAGGCGGAGGATTGCTATTGAGTTTCCAACTTAAATGTCACATGTGGTGTCGCTAAGTTACTGAATCGTTTGATCTGCTAGTTTCCAACTTAAATGGTTATGATCATGTCCGGAGTAAACCTATAAACAACAGGGCCACCCAAACGGGTGGCCCTGTTTGCTATGGGAGGGCTGGCCGCTAGCCGAAAGTGCGACTCAAATCTTTGAGCTGGCTTGCCTTGTTCAGCAGGCTGGCGCTGGTCTCGCTCACCTTGTCAATCTTGAGACTGTTGTCGTGGGAGAGCGAGGAGATCAGGTTGATATTGCGGCTGATCTCTTCGATGACCGCTTGCTGTTGGGTGGCCGCGGCGGAAATCTGGTTGGAAAAATCCGAGACCTTGTCGATCTCGACCACGACCTGATTCAGGTTTCCGGTACTCGCCCGGGTGGTGGCAAGACAGGCGTTGGTGCGAGTCACATTGAGGTGCATCATCTCTTTCCATCCCCCCAGCGTGTGCTGGATGTGGCCGATGCTGCTCTGGATCTGCTCGGTGGCCTTGTGGGTACGAGTAGACAGGTTGCGCACCTCATCGGCGACCACGGCAAAACCGCGCCCCTGTTCGCCCGCTCGTGCCGCTTCAATGGAAGCATTGAGTGCCAGCAGGTTGGTCTGATCCGCAATGCCGCGAATTTCAGTCATGATGCTGCCGATCCGCTCCGATTCGCTGGCCAGCTCGACGGCTGACTGGAATGCCTGCTCAGCCTGGGTTGCCAGTGTCGCGATCTCCTCTCCCGCCTCGCAGAGCTGCTTGTTGGTGGTGGTGCAGTGGTGACGAGCCTCTTCAATCTGCTGGTTGCTGTCCTGAATATTGCGATTGATCTCCTCTGCCGCTGAGGCCATCTGGGTCACGGCCGTGGCTATCTGCTGGATCTGTGTATCCTGCGAGGAGATATCCTTACTGGCCAGCGAGGCTGAACCTTGCAGATCGTTGGCCATGCTGTTGAGCGAACCTGTTGCATCGTCAACCCGGCCGAGCACGGTACGGATCCTCGCTTGCCCGAGTTTGATATGGAAATCGGCGATGCTGTGGGGAGCATCGCCCGAGAAGATGAGACGGCTGATGCTGTCGTAATCCTGTTCGAGCCGCTGCAGGTATCTTGGTGTCAGAAAGAGCGGGTGGCGGTTTAACCAGAGCACGGCCAGCAGAGGAGCGATGACCAGCAAGGCCTGGATGGGGGGGAGTAGCCAGAGAGCCATGGCGGCGCAAACCAGCAGCAGCGGAATGCTGAACATGGTCGGCGTGAGCAGGTTCTGGCCAAAACGGATGGCTGAGCCGCTCTCTCTAGCTCTGAGCACCTTGTACATTTTATCGGCCCGAGCCTTGTGCTCCGGGGCGGGACGACAGCGAACCGACTGGTAACCCGAGATCTGGCCCCCCTCATAGATAGGGGTGACATAGGCGTCAACCCAGTAGTAACGGCCATCCTTGCAGCGATTCTTGACCAGCCCGCGCCATGGTTTCCCAGCCTGCAGATGGGCCCAGAGATCGGCAAATGCCGCTTTGGGCATGTCCGGGTGGCGGACCAGATTGTGGTGCTGGCCGATCATCTCTTCGAGGCGGTACCCTGCCACCTGGCAAAACGCCGGGTTGGCGTAGGTGATGTCCCCTTTGAGGTCCGTGGTCGATACCAGCTGGATGTTGTCGGTCAACTCTACTTCGGTATCTATGGTGTGAAGCGCGCTGCTGGCCATGATCAGGCTCCGGTGTTGAGTAACGGAATGCTTCATCTGAGTATGACAGAGAGCCTTATTATTGTGTCTTTACACATTAAAAAATTGTGCTACTGCAGCAGCACTTGCCCCCCTGTTATTGGCGCCATGGTTTGGCGTGAACGCTCTGGCCAAGTAACATGGCATCATGTGATGTAACGCAGTAAAAGGGCTAAGAATGAAGTTGGACGCAATTTTGTGGGATTACGATGGCACCCTGGTCAATTCGGTGCCCAAGAATATCGACATCACCAAAAATATTCTGGCCGAGGTGGCGCCTCATCTGACCGGCGACAATCTACCCCGCTATTTGCGAAGTGAAGCCGACTATCACTATGCCAACCATGCTGCCAAAAACTGGCAGGACCTCTATGTCGACTACTACGGCATGTCACAGGCCGAGATGCTGCTGGCCGGCTCGCTCTGGGCAAAGCATCAGGAGATGAACCAAACAGACGTGCATTTCTTTGCCGGGCTGGAGGCTGTGATAGGCCACTTTTCTGAGGTTCCTCACGGGATCTGTTCGCAAAATTCCCAGAAAAATATCCGCCGGGTGCTGGAGCAGCATGGCGTGAATGGACAGTTCAAGGCTGTGGTAGGTTACGATGATGTCCCCGTGCAGCAGCAAAAACCGCACCCCTTGGGCGGCATCAAATGCCTGGAGTCCATTTTGGGCACGGTACGCAGCGCATCACTGCTCTATATCGGCGATCATGAGGCGGATGTGCAGTTTGCTCGCAATCTGCAAGCAGAGCTTGGCGGCACCGCCCGGGTGATCTCTGTTGCTGTCGCCTATAGCCACTCAACCCCGGAGCTGTGGGAGCACAAACCCGATCATATTGCCCGTAAAGTTGAGGAGTTGTACCCCATCATCCAGCAGCATCTGTAACGGTGAGCCACGGATTTTTGTCCGTAATAAATAAGACGCCGATCATCCGATCGGCGTTTTTCATATCTGGGGGGAGGGTTGTTAGAACAGCAACTGCGTGAGGTAGCCCATCAGGACAGCCATGCCGAGGATCACGGTCAGGAAGGCCACTATCATGGGGGCTTTGAACATCGATCTGAGCAAGATCACTTCGGTCAGGCTGGCGCCGGCGCTGCCGATGATCAGCGCCATCACGGCGCCCATTCCCATCCCTTTGCCCAGCAGTACCGACGCCAGCGGGATCACTGCCTCGGCACGAATATAGAGCGGGATCCCGACGATAGCGCTGAAGGGGATGGCCAGCGGGTTGTCGGCGCCGGCATGGGCGGCGATCCACTCGGCCGGAATAAAGCCATAGATGAAAGAGCCGATGAGTACGCCAAGCAGCAGGAAGGGCAGTACATCGCGAAACTGCTGCCAGGCATCGGCACCAGCCTTGCGCAACTGGGCAGGCAGCATCTCTGTAGCAACCGGGGTAGTAGCTGTATCCGGGCAGCACGAGAGGGTGGGGACCTCTGCACTCAGGGCTGAGGTACTACAGCAGGTGGCGCTTGCCATCGGCCGCATGGCCTTGATGGGACTTGCGCTGATTGTGCAGCAGGCGGTTTGCGCCGGAGAGGCTCTCTTGGTGCCGGGTTTACAACCGGTGGTGCAACTACCGGAGATTGCCTCTCTGGCATCAATGACATGCCGTTCGAACCCCATTTTGTCGAGCAGCAGGCTGGCCAGCATGGAGACGCTGGCGGCAATCACTGCGTAGAGCAGTGTCACTTTCCAGCCGAAGGTGGCCCACATCAAGCCGACGATGATGGGATTCAAGAGCGGGGAGATGAAAAGAAAGGTGATGGTCGGGCCAAAGCCGGCTTTGGCGGAGAGCAATCCTCTCAGCATGGGGATGGTGGAGCAGCTGCAAAAAGGGGTGACGGCACCGAGCAACGCAGAGAGCAAGTAGCCTCTGCCTTTGCGCGCCCCCAGCAGGCGCTGGATCTTTTCATCGGGGATTTTTTGCCGTAGCAAGCTGACCCCTGCACTGATGATCAGAAACAGGATGGAAAGCTCAAAAACCAGGAATAAAAACATATGGGATGCATCAGTCAGCATCGGTAACCAGTGGTTCATCATCATACTCTCTTGGTGAAAACTATATTTCTAAAATATTCGAAATGATGTGATGGTCAAGATATTTCTGGTATTATCGAAATGTCACAGCGTTGCAGGGGAATGAGAATGGAGCTGGAAGAGGTTGCCAAGGCATTGAAGGAGCTGGGTCATCCAACCCGTCTGTTTATCTTCAAACATCTGGTCAAGGCGGGGGAGCAGGGGTTGCCGGTGGGTGAGCTGCAAAAGCAGCTGGAGATCCCGGGATCAACCCTCAGCCATCATATTGCGGCACTGGTCTCGGTCGGGCTGGTGAAGCAGAACCGCGAGAGCCGCACCCTGCTTTGCGTCTCCCAATATGCGGTACTGGAAGAGATCATCGCCTTTTTTCAGGAGGAGTGCTGCGTCAACAGCCCTACCCGTACAGAGCCGTTATCCGCCAAGGCACCGGCTGGTGAACAGTGAGCGATTCGCTTGCATAAAAAAACGCCGATCAGATGATCGGCGTTTTTGCTATTGAGAAGCCAGGTTATCAACCGAGATTGACGGCTGCCTTGGTTTGGGCCTGTCCCTTGCGCTTGATGATGAAGCCGATGCCCAGTACCACCAGCCAGGCCGGGATCAGTTCGACCGAGATGCGGAAATCGGGGGTCATATACATGATCACCAGAATACCGACCATGAAAGCGAGGCAGAGGTAGTTGCCGAAGGGATACCAGAACGCCTTGAACTTGGGCTGGACACCTTCCGCGACCTTGGCCTTGCGGAATTTCAGATGCGCGAGGCTGATCATCGCCCAGTTGATCACCAGTGCGGAGACCACCAGCGCCATCAGCAGACCAAAGGCCTTGCCCGGCATCAGGTAGTTGATCAGCACGCAGAGCAGGGTGGCGATGGCAGAGACCGAGAGGGCAACCAGCGGTACACCGCTCTTGTTGGTCTTGAGCAGCACTTTCGGGCCGTTGCCCTGTTTGGCCAGACCGAACAGCATGCGGCTGTTGCAGTAGACGCAGCTGTTGTAGACCGACAGCGCCGCCGTCAGCACCACGATATTGAGCACGGTGGCGACCAGATCACTATCCAGTGCGTGGAAGATCATCACGAACGGGCTGCCGCCTTCGACCACTTTACCCCAGGGGTAGAGGGACATCAGGATGGCCAGGGCGCCGATGTAGAAGATCAGGATCCGGTAGATCACCTGATTGGTGGCCTTGGGGATGCTCTTCTCGGGGTTGTCAGCTTCGGCTGCGGTAATACCGACCAGCTCCAGACCACCGAAGGAGAACATGATCACCGCCATCGCCATCACCAGACCGCTGATGCCGTTCGGGAAAAAGCCGCCCTGAGCCCACAGGTTGGTCACGCTCGCCTCGGGGCCGCCGGCACCGGAGATGAGCAGATAGCCGCCAAAGCCGATCATGCCGATGATGGCGACCACCTTGATGATGGCGAACCAGAACTCCATCTCGCCAAACGCTTTGACGTTGGAGAGGTTGATGGTGTTGATCAGCACGAAGAAGAAGGCTGCCGACATCCAGGTCGGGATCTCGGGCCACCAGTACTGGACATAGATACCCACCGCAGTCAGCTCGGCCATGCTCACCAGCACGTAGAGCACCCAGTAGTTCCAGCCGGACGCGAAACCGGCAAACTCACCCCAGTATTTGTAGGCAAAGTGGCTGAAGGAGCCGGCTACCGGCTCTTCCACCACCATTTCACCGAGCTGGCGCATGATCAGGAAGGCGATAAAGCCGCCGATGGCATAACCCAGCAGTACGGAGGGGCCTGCCATCTTGATGGTCTGGGCAATCCCCAGAAAGAGGCCGGTACCGATGGCACCGCCCAACGCAATTAACTGAATGTGGCGGTTTTTGAGGCCGCGTTTCAGCTCTTCACCGTCTTGTTTCAAATCCATGGATCTGTCCTTTACCTATCTCTGTTGTCTCTTGCCGGTGTTGGGCTCTTCCTGAGCAGCATCGCGATGCGTAGCCAAAACCTGACGAAATCTGTATTTATTTCGTTACGCCATGTCATTTTCAATTTTTAATCTGGACTGGCAACGGAAGCAGAATAGTGATAATTCGCCATAAATGCACCTGTTTTCCGCGCCAAGTGGTGGTATTTTGGTCGCAAACCAGCTTTTTCATTAGATTTTCAGGTGATGAGATAGGTTTTGCTTGAAATTCAACCAATCGAATTGTGTTTTGTTGACATTTGTTGAGTCGTTTTGATTTCTGGGTGTTTGACCGGGAGGAGAGGGCTGATGATGGAGAGGCAACAGGATGAGCTGCGGCATACCCGTGACGAGGTAACACTGCTGCAGCGCTGGGTTGCCAGCGGATTGCTGGTGACGATCTGGCTGCTGATTGCCGCCAGTCCGCTGCTGCTGGTCGCGATGACGGCCATGATGGGGGGCTGGTTTGTACTGGGTGATGAGGGGTTGTTGCACCACTGGCCGTTGCTTCTGCTGGCCGGAGGTGTGGTAGGGGCGTTGGCGGGTTGTTTGCTGGCCGAGCGGATCCGCAGGCGCCACGGCCTGCTGCCCTTTTATGCCCGTTTGCTGAACAATCCCGAACTCAATCGCTAGGCAATCCCGGGCGGCTTTTCATCACGGCGGCCATGGGGTAATAACCAGAAAAAGAGGGGAGAAGCTTGATGGCTTCTCCCCTCTTTGCATCTGGCGTGGCTTATCTGCTGTCAAGCTGGCTTAACAGAGCTGGCGACGCAGGCCGGTTGCCTCGAGGATTTTGGCGCTGATCTCCTCGACCGAGTGGGAGCTGGTATCGAGAAAACGGATCGCCTCCTGACGAAACAGCCGCTCCACGCTGGCCAACTCCTGCTCGCACTGCTCCAGCGAGGCGTAGCGGCTATTGGCGCGGCGCTGGTTGCGGATCTCGTGCAGCCGCTGTGGCGCTATGGTGAGGCCAAACAGCTTGTGACGGTTGGCCTTGAGGGGCGTCGGCAGTTCCAGTCCACCCATGTCCTGCTCGATAAAGGGGTAGTTGGCGGCGCGAATGCCGAACTGCAGCGCCAGATAGAGGCTGGTGGGGGTTTTGCCGCAGCGGGAGACCCCGATCAGGATGATGTCCGCTTCGTCGTACTCTTTGGTGGTGATGCCATCGTCGTTGGCCAGCGCAAAGTTGACCGCCTCGATGCGATCGTCATAGAGCTTGCGGTTCTCCATGCCGTGGGTGCGATGGGGGCGGGGTTCGGCCTTCACCCCCAGCTCCTGTTCCAGCGGGCTGACGAAGGTGTTGAGAAAGTCGTGACTGCTCGCTTCTGCTTTCAGTACCTCCTCGCGCACCTGGGGATCGATGATGGTGTGAAACAGGATGGGGCGCACCCCGGTCTGGCGAAACTGCTCGTCGATCCGCATCCGCACCTGCCTCGCCTTTTCACGGCTCTCCACGAAGGGGATGGTGATCTGCTCGAAGGCCAGTGGAAACTGGCTCAGTACCGCGTGGCCGAACACTTCGGCGGTGATGGCGGTGCCATCGGAAACATAAAATACGGTGTGCACGTAGAGCTCCTGTTACATCGACCAAGGGGCTGGCCAGGAAGTATCTGTCGAAACCATCCCCCTGTTGTCAACCGATCTGCCATGCCCAAGTTGTGAAGTGGCTAGCAAACCTGAGTCGTTATCTTTTTGTGTCGGCATTGTAGAATGTTCGGGTCATTCGACCATCCCCTATCTTGCTCGGGGATTTTTTTGACAATAAGTAGAAAACGTTTTCATGGTCGTTGGCAATAGAAGAAAGAGACAATAACGCACCTTACTCACCTATAAAAATCGGGCACAAAAAAGGTGCCATGGCACCTTGCCCACCAACCTGGAGACATGCAAGTGCAACAGTACGTACTCTGGTACGAGCAACTCGGAATGCAGGACGTAGAACGAGTTGGCGGCAAGAACGCATCCCTTGGCGAGATGATCAGCAACCTCTCTGGCGCCGGTGTATCGGTGCCGGGGGGCTTTGCCACCACCGCCTTTGCGTTTAACGAGTTTCTGGAGTCAAGCGGCCTCAACGGCAAGATCCACCATCTGCTCGACAATCTGGATGTGGATGACATTGCCGCCCTCAATCGGGCCGGTCAGCAGATCCGTGACTGGGTGATCGAAGCCCCGTTCCAGAGCGCGCTGGAGCAAGCGATCCGCGAGGCTTACGCCAGACTGAGTGCAGGTTTGGATGCCTCTTTTGCGGTGCGCTCCTCTGCCACCGCTGAGGATATGCCGGACGCCTCCTTTGCCGGCCAGCAGGAGACCTTCCTCAACGTGCGCGGCATCGATGCGGTCATGGTAGCCATCAAGCATGTCTTTGCCTCACTGTTCAACGATCGCGCCATCTCCTATCGGGTGCATCAGGGTTATGACCACAAGGGCGTCGCCCTGTCGGCCGGGGTGCAGCGGATGGTGCGCTCGGATCTTGCCGCCTCCGGCGTCATGTTCACTCTGGATACCGAGTCGGGTTTCAACGACGTGGTCTTTATCACCGGGGCCCACGGTCTTGGCGAGATGGTGGTGCAGGGGGCGGTCAACCCGGACGAGTTCTACGTGCACAAGCCGACCCTCAAGGGGGGACGCCCGGCGGTGGTGCGCAAGACCCTCGGCTCCAAGCTTATCAAGATGACCTATTCCGGCGATGCCAGCCATGGCCGTCAGGTGCAGATTGTCGACACCAATGAAGCCGAGCGCGGCCGCTTCTGCATCACGGATGCCGAGGTGATGGAGCTGGCGAAACAGGCCCTTATCATCGAGCAGCACTACGGCCGCCCGATGGACATCGAGTGGGCCAAAGATGGGCAGGATGGCAAGCTCTACATCGTGCAGGCACGTCCGGAAACCGTACGCAGCCGCCAGGAGGCCAACACCCTCGAGCGCTTCGCCCTCAAGCAAGCGGGCAAGGTGCTGATCGAGGGGCGGGCCATCGGTCACAAGATTGGCGCGGGTCCGGCGCGGGTCATCTCCTCCATCAGTCAGATGGACGAAGTACAGCCCGGCGATGTGCTGGTCACCGACATGACCGACCCGGACTGGGAGCCCATCATGAAGCGGGCCTCCGCCATCGTGACCAACCGGGGCGGCCGTACCTGTCACGCCGCCATCATCGCCCGCGAGCTGGGCATTCCGGCGGTAGTGGGCTGTGGCAATGCTACCGATAGCATCGAGGCTGGCCAGCTTATCACCGTCTCCTGCGCGGAAGGGGATACCGGTTTTATCTATGACGGCGAACTCGACTTCGACGTGGCGGTCACCGAGGTGGGCAACATGCCGCGTCTGCCCATCAAGATCATGATGAACGTCGGCAACCCGGACAGGGCGTTCGACTTCGCCCAGCTGCCAAACGCCGGTGTCGGTCTGGCCCGTCTCGAGTTCATCATCAACCGGATGATCGGGGTGCACCCCAAGGCGCTGCTGGAGTTCGACAGCCAGAGCCCCGAACTCAAGGCCACTATCGGCAAGATGATCGCCGGTTACGACAGCCCGCGTGAGTTCTACGTCGCCAAGCTGACCGAGGGCATCGCCACCCTGGCCGCCGCCTTCTGGCCGGAGCGGGTGATCGTGCGGATGTCGGACTTCAAGTCCAACGAGTACGCCAACCTGGTGGGGGGCCGTGACTACGAGCCTCACGAAGAGAACCCGATGATCGGTTTCCGCGGTGCGTCGCGCTACATCGCCGACAGCTTCCGCCCCTGTTTTGCCCTCGAGTGCGAGGCGATCAAGCGGGTGCGCGATGTGATGGGGCTGACCAACGTCGAGGTGATGATCCCCTTCGTGCGCACCGTGGGCGAGGCGGAGCAGGTGATCGACATCCTGGCCGAGAACGGTCTGCGCCGTGGCGAGCGGGGGCTCAAGGTGATCATGATGTGCGAGATCCCGAGCAACGCTCTCCTGGCAGACAAGTTCCTCGAACACGTGGACGGCTTCTCCATCGGTTCCAACGACATGACCCAGCTCACGCTTGGACTTGACAGGGACTCGGGGCTTATCGCCCACCTGTTCGACGAGCGCAACGAGGCGGTCAAGGCGCTGCTGGCGATGGCCATTGCCGCCGCCCGCAAGGCGGGCAAGTACGTGGGGATCTGCGGCCAGGGGCCATCCGATCACCCGGACTTCGCCGCCTGGCTGGTCGAACAGGGGATCGACTCGGTGTCGCTCAACCCGGATACCGTGGTCGATACCTGGCTCTATCTGGCGGAGCAGCATGGCCGCAAGTAAGCCGCTGTCGCAGTGAAGAGAATAGAATAGAAAGGGGGCCATGATGGCCCCCTTTGTTATCCCGCTGACGAGACCTATTTTGGTTGCCGCTCGGCCCCCGACAGCTCGATCTGTACCTTCACCCCCTCGCTCTGGAGCTTGGTGGCGATGGCATTGAGATCGGTGCCCGATTTGGCCTCCAGCAGGGCGATACCGCCGCTGCTCTGCTTGAAGTTCAAGCCGTGGCGCGTCGCCAGCGCCTTGGCAGTAGCATCGTCAGCCTCCACCAGCAGGGTACCGCTGACGGTGAGCTCGGGGCTGGCCGCCCCCTGCATCAATACGTCGCCGCGGCGCAGGCTCTGCTGCGGCACTTTGTCATCCAGACTGCGGGTGACCCGCTTCTTGCTGCCGTTGTCGGGAATGAGGTAGGTCTGGCCGTTCACCTCTATGGTGCTGTACTGCTTGCCATCCATGGTGAC
Source organism: Aeromonas sp. L_1B5_3 (assembly GCF_963866575.1). NCBI lineage: Bacteria > Pseudomonadati > Pseudomonadota > Gammaproteobacteria > Aeromonadales > Aeromonadaceae > Aeromonas > Aeromonas sp. L_1B5_3. Next base: position 85,334 of record NZ_CAWMDN010000161.1, on the reverse strand, counting down.
GGACTCCTCGGCGCAGAGCTGTCCCGAGAGGGGAGCCAGCAGGGTTGCCAGAAGCAAGGTAACAGGTTTGTTCATGGTAATACTCCTAGCGTGTTAGCTGCGGTTGGCATCGTGACCCAGGACCCGCAGGGACCATGAGATCAGTTTGCCCGGTTGACGGTTGTTGCGCTCGGTCAGGGTGGTGCGCTCCTTGGTCTTGCGATTGAGCAGAGAGACCTGACGGGTACCGTTGGCAACGTCGGTTACCTCCAGTCGCCACTGGCCTTCGGCCGATTCACCGTAGAACTTGTGGGAGAGCAGGCGCATGTCACGCAATCCCTTGGTTCGCACAAAGCCCAGCTGCTGCTGGTCGAGAGATTGGCCGACCAGGCTGTTGAAGGGGCTCAGCAGGATGCTGCGGGTGCCAGCGGGGGAGACCAGTTCGATCAGAAGATCAGGCAGACGCTGGTGATCCAGGCTCACCATCACCTGAACCGCTTCGACCGTCAACGGTGTGGCAATGCGGGTCGCCGAGCTGGTCGGGCTGTTGCCCACATCCGGGATGGCAGCGGCACTGCCGGTGACACTGATCTTCTGCCACGGCAGCTGCACCAGCGGGGGGAGGGGCTGGTGATTGGCTGCCAGCTCAAGCGCCTTGTTGACGTCGATCAGACCAAAACCGTAAGTCGGGCTGAACCACATGCCGGCGGCATTGCGCTCCCACCCTTCCAGCCCTTTTACGTCGCGCACCTTGCCGGTGCTGCTGGTGTAGCTGACCATCACGGGTTGATGTTTGGCATCGACCCGGGTAGCGCTGCGCGCTAGCAGATCCCGAAAATCGCGTACTGACAGATCCGGGTAGGCGGACATCAGCAGTGCCATGGCGCCCGAGGTACTGGGGGTGGCAGAGGAGGTGCCGTTCATGACGCCGTTGTAGTCGCAACTGGCATCCAGTTGCGGGTTGCCGTGCAACCGGTTGGTGCGGGGATCGTCGGTGCGGTTGTAGCCCATATCGCAGCCGGGCAGATCCGTGGTCACCATGGCGGGGGAGTCGGTACCGTACTCGCCGCCGGTGGCGCTCAGGAAGACGTTGCTGCCGACGCTGGAGTAGGAGGATCTGACGCCATCTGCGTTGAGCGCGCTCACCACCAGGTTCCAGAAGTTGCTGTTTGAGGGGTCGAGATTGCTGTTCTCAAACGGCAATTTGGGGCCGTTGCCGGTGCGATTGAGCACATAGCCGCCCGCCGCTATCTTGTTGAAGCCGTTGCCGGCAGCCTTGATATAGGCGGCACTCTGCGCCTTGAGGGTTTGCTGTTCGAACAGGCGGTCGAGCTGGGCCTGATCCAGATCGTTGGCCGGACGGGGATCGACCAGGCTCATGCCATAGCTCTGGTTGAACACCCGGTTATCGTGGCTGGCATCGCTGTCGCCAAGGGCGTAGAGCCAGTCTTTCTGCAACTGCTGGCTGTTGTCGTCCAGCAGGTTGAACCCCTGCAACTGGGCCCGCGGGGCGATCCCCTTGGTGCCGATGGCGTTGTCTACCGCCGCTATGATGCCGGAGACCGAAGTGCCGTGCGCCGTATCCGCATCAGTCGGGGTCGGGTCATCGCTGCCGGTCACCACGTTTTTTGAGCCCGGACGGACGTTGTCCGCCAGATCCGGGTGGGCGATAGCCAAGCCATCATCCACTACGGCCACATTGACCCCCTGACCCAGCACGCCGGTGCGATGTGCCCACCAGAGGTTGAGATCGTTACCTGCCACGCCGCCACGGGCGCTGAAGGCATCCTGGCCACTGTTGAGCAGATACCACTGCTGATCCTGCAGCGGGTTGATGCCGGGCAGACAGCGTTCGCTGCTGCTGCGGCCGGTATCCAGTCCGGCTTCCTTGCCGGTCAGGGGGGCACAACTTTCATTTGCCTGAACAGATGCAACTGGCAGAGCCGACAGCAGTGCTGTGATCGCCAGTGCTAACGATGTTTGCTTCATTATTTTTAAACTCCATCTTATAGAGCACCTTCCTGGGTGCGAATGGAATCTACACATGGATAATGAAGAGCCAAAAGAACCTGTTTTCATAAGTTAGATCAGCCTCAAAGAAATCTGATCTTTTTTATGTTAGATATTCCATTGGAGCTGATCGTGTGTTTTATTGAGAGCATTTATCAGCGCTCGCTATTGATCTTTTTGTTGTTAGCTCAGGTGGTTAGCTGTCTTTGTTAACTGATGCCCGCTGAGCACAGCCACACTGGCGCTGTTTGTTTGCACTCCGTTCTCTTCATTCCCCATCTCTGCGTCGCCCGGCTCATAAGCTTCCTCATTTTTGTCGCTTGGTATTGGTAGCCGACTCTGATAAGTTGTCTTTCATTAGCCATTTGGACGTCCAGATTTCCAATTTGAAATCAGTAGTCCGCTATCACCTTGATGAGTCTTGAGACAGGGAGTCTTGTATGTTGCGTCGCACCTTCTGGTTTTGTTCTCTATTGCTCTTGCTGAGCGGCACTCTGGCTGGCACTGCCCGGGCGGGTGAGCAGGATCGCCAAGAGATTGTGATCGGCACTACGGTGGGGGATTTTGCCGACATGGTAACCGACTCCATCAAGCCGCAGCTGGAGGCCAAAGGGTACAAGGTCAGGCTGGTGGAATTTACCGACTATGTTTCCCCCAACATTGCGCTGGCGGATGGCTCGCTCGATGTGAATTGTTTCCAGCACAAGCCTTATCTTGAGAGCTTTAGCAAAGACCGCGGTTTGTCACTGACACCCGTTGTGCAGGTGCCCACCGGGCCGATGGGGCTCTATTCAGGCAAGTTGGCCACGCTCGATCAGCTGAAAGAGGGGAGTACGGTGGCTATCCCCAACGATCCCACCAATCAGGCGCGAGCCCTGCTGATGCTGCAGGATCTGGGCTGGCTCACTCTCAAGAAGGGGATTAACCCGCTCAAGGCGAGCGAGTTTGATGTGGTGAATAACCCGCACAATCTCAAGCTGGTGCTGCTCGAGGCGGCGCAACTGCCCCGTTCGCGGGAGGATGTGGATTTTGCGGTGATCAACGGCAATTTTGCCGCCTCCAGCGGCATCCCGTTTAGCCAGGGGCTCTTTCTTGAGCGCAGCTACAACTTTATCAACTGGGTGGTCGTGAAGCAGGTCGACAGCGAGAAGCCATTTGTCAGGGATGTGGCGGCCGCCTACAACTCGGCCGAGTTCAAGGCTTATGCCGCCAAGCGGTTTGCCGGCTACAAATTGCCGCAGGCATGGTCGACCGGGCAGGTTCAATAATCCACACCAGTAATTGCTTGGCGCAACTCCATAAAAAACGCCCCCGAATGCGGGGGCGTTTTGTTTGAATAGTTGCCTGTCAGGGGTGACGGTAGAAGCGGTTGAGCTCGTTCATTACCTGGATCATGGCGCCCATGTCGGGGGTGGCCCGCTTGATGGGTTGATAGCTATTGCGATCCAGCAGCTCGAAGTCACCCTGTTTGTTGAAGTGGGTGATGGTTCCGCTCTGGTAGATGGCAAAGTCATTCTGATCCCCGGCCAGCAGCCAGTTGCGCGGGCTGAAGTCGAACAGCGAGCGACCAATGCTGTAATCACGCGGCGGGTTGCGCACCCCCAGCATCCCCTGCATCAGGGTCGGCGCCAGGTCGAAATGGCTGCTCGGCTGTTCGATCACCTGGCTGCTGCGGCCAGGCCAGGCCACCACCATGGGCACCTGTACCTGATAGAGGGAGTAGTTGCTGCCAGCGCCCCAGCTGTTGCTCTGGGTGTCGTTGAACTCCTGACCATGGTTGGAGGTGATGACCACCACCGTATTGCTGTCCATGCCCTGCAGCTGCAGCTTGGTTAGCATCTCTTCCAGCAACTGGTCGGTATAGAAGACCGAGTTCTTGTAGCGATTCTCCAGCTTCACCAGGTTTTCCGCCCGATAGGCGGTGGCCGGATTGAAGTTGGTCAGCTCCGGCTGGAAAGGGCCCTTCATGGTTGCGGGCAGCTGGTAGTCGCCAGGACTTGAGAGATAGACCAGCGAGAACCAGGGGCGCTCCGGCGTACGCTTTTCCAGCCACTGCTGCCAGTCGGTCAGCAGCTTGCCGTCGTTGGTCTGCTCGGAGACAAACACCTGTTTGCGCAGACCGGCGAGGATGCTCTTGCGATACTTCTGGCCATCTTCTATCGCCCCGAACAGGCCGAACTGGTAATCCTGGCGCAGCAGTTCGTCAAACAGCACCGGCGGGCGTTTGTCGCTGCTGATCTCTTTGTAGTAGTGACCGGGCAGGCCATAAAAGAGGCTGAACATCCCCATCAGGTCATCGTTGCCGCCGCTCAGGTGATTGCGGAAGCTGAGATGCTGATCCGCATAGCGCTGCAGATTGGGCATGTTGATGTTGTTGAGCATGTCAAAGCGCAGCGAATCGACCACCACAATCAGCAGGTTGCTGTGGGTGAGGGGCGCATTGACGTTGAGTGGCCGCAGCGGATAGCGGATCCGGCTGTCACTGTCATCGCTCTGGCTGGCCGCCTGCTTCTCGTACTGATCCAGATCCAGCCAGCCATGTTTGGCCAGGAAGGAGCGGGCCGTCATGGGGTAGGAGAGGGGGAAGTTGGCACGCTGCATGGTGATGGGCTGATACAGGGTGGCATCCGCCCAGCTGTTGACCACGTGGGTCAGGATAAAGCAGACCAGCAGCGCCAGCCCTACCTGATTGCCGTACTGACGGCGCTTGCGCTTGTTGATTTTGCGCCAGACATAGGCCGACAGCAGCAGTTGCAGCAGGAAGATGGTCGGCACGGCGACGAAGATGATGCTCCAGATCGAGCCCTCCTCGGTCTGGGCCTGATCCAGCAGCAACTGCCACACCTGGGCATTGAGGTGGAACTTGAAGAGCCGGAATACCTGGGTGTCGATCAGTAAAAGCACCAGCGCCAGCGTCGCCACGACGGCGGAGATGAAGCGTAGGGGCTTCTCTTTGGGCAACACGAAGCTCAAAGGGAAGATCGTCAGCAGGTAGGTGACGAAACTTAAGAACGAGAAGTGGCCAATCCAGCTTACAACGAGGTAGACCACGCCAAGGGTGGTCGACGGCCAGCTGATGGCGCCCAGATAACGGGTGGCAATCAGCATGGCGAGAATGATGTTGAAGAAGGAGAACCAATGCCCCCAGGTGATCAGGCGAGAGACATTATCACGATAGGGGTTACCGGTTTCGACCATAGTGATCCATCTGCGTTGAGAAACGTCAAATCAACAGAGTCGGGGACTCAGTGCGTGTCGTGGCGGTTATCGACCGATGCGGTCAGGGCCTGGACAAACTTTTCGGTGATGGCCTGACGCTGGGCCGGAGCCATACCGTTGATGATATTGGTAGTCAGGTTGCCGAGCACCATCAGACTGAGATCCACCGGCGCCTTGTGCTTCTCCAGGGCGGTGATCAGGTCGTTCATCAGGGCGTCAAACTGCTCGTTATTGTACTTTGATACGATGGGCATAATCTTCAGTTCATCTCGGTTCAAAGCGCCTTATAATACTTCACCCTTTCGGCTAACACTATGGCTTTGTGACATGAGTCTCGATATCGACAAGATCATACTTCACTCCCTGCGCCAGGGCGGCGATGGTCAACCACACGCCGATACCCGTAGCCAGACCCTGCCTCCCGACGAGGCGGTACAGGGACTGATGGCGGAACTGCATCGCATCTACAACGGCAAGGGAGGCAAGGGCTTTGGCTTCTTTGCCGACCCCGAGGCCGCCGTCGCCGAGCTGGCGGAGGGGGAAGAGGCCCCCAAGCAGCCCTCTCCCGCGTTTCGCATCGCTCTTGAACAGCTGCTCGGCGAGCAGAGCGAATTTGTTCCCTTCTCGGTCAATGTGACCCAGATGCTGGTCAAACAGCTGGTGGAGCACGCCCTCGATGAGCAGGGGGTATTGCTGATTGCCAAATACAACTATGTCGGTGTCGATTATCTGATGATCGCCCTGCTGGAGGGCAAGGAGAGCGTCACCGTCAGCGAAGCGCTGGAGTTGCGTCATATCCAGTATCTCGATATTGGCAAACTCAATCTGGTGGCCCGCATCGATTTGACCGAGTGGAAAACCCAACCCGAGTCACGCCGTTATATTACCTTCAGCAAGGGACGTATTGGCCGCAAGCTGGGCGACTTCTTTATGGATCTGCTGGGTGCCCGTGAAGGAATGGATGCCAAGATCCAGAATAAAGGGTTGCTGCAGGCGGTTGAAGATTATTGCGAGAGTCGCCAGCTCGAACCGGCAGAGCGCAATGACTATAAAAAGCAGGTCTTCAAATATTGCACCGAGCAGGCGAGTGCCGGTGAAGAGATCGAGATCAAGGAGCTGTCGGCGGAACTCTCCGCAAAAGATGCCGGCGAGGGTGACCTCGATTTTTACAGCTTCATCGGTCAGGAGTACGAACTGGAAGAGCGCTTCCCGGCCGACCGTTCTACCCTGCGCGGGCTGACCAAGTTTGTCGGTTCCGGCGGCGGTCTGACCCTGAGTTTTGAGCAGAAGTTGTTGAACAGCCGCGTGTTTTATGACCCGCAGACCGACACCCTGACCATCAAGGGGGTACCGCCCAACCTCAAGGATCAGCTGCTGCGTCAGTCGTAATGTGATCAAACCGTCATTTCCGGCAAAAAGAGACTCTGCCCTGGCAGAGTCTCTTTTTTATTGGGCGAAAGGGGCAGGGCGAAACCGGGCCGGTGCTTTGTTAACAGATCAAACAAAATAAACCACCTGAAAGGGTTTTCATTCAAGTGAAAACCCTTTCATTGGGGTAATTATATTTCAGTTTGGTAATTATATTTCGGTTGTTGTTTTGAAATAAGCCGATAAACAGGGTTATTTCCCCGATTTAAGAAAATGTTTTCAAAACTTTCTGGAAGGAAATACGTAATTGCATTTCAAAAATGCGAGTTGCGTCATGTGAGGCGAATGACGCTTGGGATAATATTCACTTCGCACACAATGCTCTTACAGCGCGGAACTACTACAAGGAAAGGCTCATGAAAAAGAAATTGCTGTCATCCCTGATCGGTCTGGCCACTCTTGGCGTCGCTTGCACTGCTACTGCTGCCATCGATGAAGGCCAGCTGACCATCTGGATCAACGGTGACAAGGGATACAACGGTCTGGCTGAAGTGGGTAAGAAATTTGAAGCAGAAACCGGCATCAAGGTTACTGTTGCTCACCCGGATCAGGTTGAAGTGAAATTCCAGCAAGCCGCCGCCACTGGCAACGGCCCGGACATCTTCTTCTGGGCTCACGACCGTTACGGTGAGTGGGTCAAGGCCGGTCTGCTGGTTCCGGTAACGCCGAGCGCTGCCACCAAAGCCAAATTCGAACAGCTGGCATGGGATGCCATGACGGTTGACGGTAAAACCTATGGCTACCCGGTTGCCATGGAAGCAGTCAGCCTGATCTACAACAAGGATCTGCTGCCTGAGCCGCCGAAGACCTTCGAAGAGATCGCCAAGATTGACGAGACTCTGAAGAAGAACGGCAAGCGCGCCATCATGTGGGCCTATGACACCCCCTACTTCAGCTACCCGCTGGTGGCTGCCAACGGTGGCTACGCCTTCAAGAAAACCGCTACCGGTTATGACGTGAAAGACACCGGCGTGAACAACGCTGGCGCCAAGATCGGCGTAGGCTACATCTCCGAGATGATCAAATCCGGTCACCTGGAGAAGGGTATCGACTACGGCGTAATGGATGCCAAGTTCAACAAGGGCGAAGTGGCCATGATGATCAACGGTCCCTGGGCCTGGAGCAACCTGGACAAGAGCGGTATCAAGTACGGCGTAGCGCCGCTGCCGACCCTGAAGGGCAAACCGGCTAAAGCCTTCGTTGGCGTACTGGGTGCCACCATCAACGCCGCCAGCCCGAACAAGGATTTGGCCATCGAGTTCCTGGAAAACTACCTGCTGACCGATGCCGGTCTGGCTCCGGTCAACGCCGACAAGCCGCTGGGTGCCGTTGCGCTGAAATCCTTCCAGAAGACTCTGGAATCCGATCCGCACATCAAGGCCACCATGCTGAACGCCCAGGCTGGCGAGCCGATGCCGTCCGTGCCCGAGATGAGCCGTTTCTGGTCCTCCTTCGAAACTGCCCTCAAGAACGTGACCTCCGGTCGTCAAGGTGTTGACGAAGCGCTGGATACCGCTGCCAAGCGTATCGTTCAGTAAGCACGCACTACCCGGGAGGCCGCAATGGCCTCCCTCTCTCTCAAATCTCTCTTGGCGTTATAAAGGTTAATTGGCATGGAAGTAGTACCTTCTGTTGAGTCCTATGCCGGTCCGAAGGATAAGCACACCTGGCTTAAGTGGACTATCGCGGCCCTGGTCGCCATCCTCAACGGCTACGCAGCCGTGATGATGTACGCCAGTGGCGAGTGGGTATTCGCGCTGCTGGATCTGGTGGTGGTATCCGTCGGTCTGTATGTCTTCATGAACAAGAAGACCTATGCCCATCGCTACATCTTTCCGGGTGTGGCTGGCATGGTTGTATTTATCATCTTCCCTCTTGCCTACACGATTGGCATCGCCTTCACCAACTATTCAGGCACCAACTTGCTCTCCGTGGAGCAGGCTCGTGATTACCATCTGAAGAAAACCTACAAGGTGGCGGGCGGTGAATTCGATTTTACGCTGCTGGGTGGCGACAACGGCCAGTTCCAGCTGCAGCTGAACCAGGATGATCACGCCTATATCAGCCAACCCGTTACCCTGATGAACAACAAGGCCCGCGAGCTAGCCGTGAGTGAAGGTCGGGCACAGGCAACTCCTCAGGTCATTGAGCTGACTCCGGTCACTGGCGAGATCGCCAGCAAACCGGCTCCCATTCGCGCCATCGTTGATCATCGCACCCACCTGAGTGCGCTGGATCTGGTGCTGCCGGATGGTTCCACCCATCTGACCCTGAGCAGCCTGCGCAAGTTTGCCGCCCAGAAGTCCCAGTACACCCGTCTGATGGATGGCGCCGTGCTCAAATCCGGCGTGGTGATCAAAGACAGCAACCTGCTGCGCGACAACCAGAGCGGCGAGCTGATGCTGCCCAACGGCGAGACCGGTTTCTACCAGTACATCGACGATCAGGGCCAGTTTGTCGGCAAGGGCATCGCTCCGGGCTTTGTGGTCAGTGTGGGCTGGAAGAACTTCGCCCGCATCGTGACTGACCCGGGTATTCAGGCGCCGTTCCTGCAGATCTTCGTCTGGACCGTGATCTTCTCTGCCTGTTCCGTGGCGTTCACTCTGGCCATCGGTATGGTGCTGGCCTGTCTGGTGCAGTGGGAATCGCTCAAGGGGCGCGGCTTCTATCGGGTCATGTTGATCCTGCCCTACGCGATTCCGGCGTTTATCTCCATCCTGGTGTTCAAGGGGTTGTTCAACCAGAACTTCGGTGAGATCAACATGTTCCTGGAAGCGGCCTTTGGCATCAAGCCGGACTGGTATACCAATCCCATGCTGGCCAAGGTGATGATCCTGATCGTCAACACCTGGCTGGGCTACCCCTACATGATGATCCTTTGCATGGGCCTGCTCAAAGCCATTCCGGAAGATCTCTATGAAGCGTCCGCCATGGACGGTGCCGGTCCGGTGCAGAACTTCTTCAAGATCACCGTGCCGCTGCTGATGAAGCCGTTGACCCCGCTGTTGATTGCCTCGTTCGCCTTCAACTTCAACAACTTCGTACTTATCCAGTTGTTGACCAACGGTGCTCCGGACATCATCGGTGCCAGCACCCCGGCCGGTACTACCGACCTGCTGGTGAGCTACACCTACCGGATTGCATTCCAGGGATCGGGTGGTCAGGACTACGGTCTGGCCAGTGCCATCGCCACCGCCATCTTCCTCATCGTAGGTGCGCTGGCGCTGCTCAACCTGAAATTGTCCAAAGCCGACAAGCAGCTGTAAGGAGGCTTCAACATGGCAATCGTACAACCCAAATCAGTCAAATACCGGGTGTGGGCAACCCACCTGGTCATGTGGGGCTTCCTGGCGCTGATCATCTTCCCGTTGATCATGGTTATCGCCATCTCGTTCCGTAACGGTAACTTCGCGGTAGGGGAGATCATCCCCTCCAATCCGACCCTGGATCACTGGAAACTGGCGCTGGGCATCTCCATCACCAACGCCGACGGCAGCATCACGCCGCCGCCATTCCCGGTGCTGACCTGGTTGTGGAACTCCATCAAGATCGCCGGCATCACTGCCCTGATGATCGTGACGCTCTCCACCACCTGTGCCTACGCCTTTGCCCGTCTGCGTTTTCGTGGCAAGTCCACCATCCTGCAGGGCATGCTGATTTTCCAGATGTTCCCGGCTGTGCTGGCACTGGTGGCCATCTACGCGCTCTTTAACAAGATTGGTGACTACATCCCCTGGCTGGGTCTCAACACCCACGGTGGCCTGATCCTCGCCTACATGGGCGGTATCGCCCTGCACGTCTGGACCATCAAGGGCTACTTCGAGACCATCGACTCCTCTCTGGAGGAGGCTGCGGCCATCGACGGTGCGACTCCGTGGCAGGCATTCCGCCTGATCCTGTTGCCCCTGTCGGTGCCCATTCTGGCGGTGGTGTTCATTCTGGCCTTTATCGGTTCCATTACCGAGGTGCCCATGGCCTCCATCCTGCTGCAGGATGTGAACAATCTGACCCTGGCGGTCGGAGCCCAGCAGTACCTCTATCCGCAGAACTACCTGTGGGGTGACTTTGCCGCAGCCGCTGTGCTCTCCGGCTTCCCCATCACAGTGGTGTTCCTGCTGGCACAGCGCTGGCTGGTTGGCGGTCTGACTGCCGGTGGCGTGAAAGGTTAAGTTTATGGCCGGGGGAGAAGGCTCCCCCCGCTATCACGATTTGCAAAGATTCAAGAGCGGAGCTCGTCATGGCTGAAGTAGTACTCAACAACGTTCGCAAAAATTACGACCCGGCTGTTCACAAGGACACCCTGCGCAATATCAACCTCTCCATCAAGGAGGGCGAGTTCATCGTCTTCGTCGGCCCGTCCGGCTGCGGCAAATCCACCCTGCTGCGGATGATCGCGGGTCTGGAAGACATCACCAGCGGTGAGCTGACCATCGGCGGTCGCTACATGAACGACGTGCCGCCGGTAGAACGCAACGTGGGCATGGTGTTCCAGTCCTACGCCCTCTATCCGCACATGAACATCTACGAGAACATGGCCTTCGGTCTGAAGCTCAAGAAGATGGACAAGGAGAACATCCACAAGCGGGTGATGCGTGCCGCTGAAATTCTGGGTCTGGAGCCGCTCTTGGAGCGCAAGCCTAAGGCACTCTCCGGCGGCCAGCGCCAGCGGGTTGCCATCGGTCGCTCCATCGTGCAGCAGCCGCAGGTGTTCCTGTTTGACGAGCCGCTCTCCAACCTCGACGCCGCGTTGCGGGTCAAGATGCGGATCGAGATCGCCAAGCTGCACAAGGAGCTCAACTCCACCATCATCTACGTGACCCACGATCAGGTGGAAGCGATGACCCTGGCCGACAAGATCGTGGTGCTGAGTCCGCTCAAGGCCGATGCCGCCAGCAACCTGGAGCAGTTCGGTTCACCGCTGGATCTCTACCACAACCCGGACAACAAGTTTGTGGCCGGTTTTATCGGTTCGCCCAAGATGAACTTCCTGGCTGCCGAGCTGATGGAGATTGGCGAGCAGGAGTGCGTGGTCAAGCTCTCTACCGGCGACAGCGTGCGGGTGCGGGTCGATGCCCGTCGTGGCGCGGTGGGTGACAAGGTTGAGCTGGGTATCCGCCCGGAGCATCTGGTGCCGCTGAGCCACGCCCATGCCGACAGCAAGCTGAGCGGCGTAGTGCAGGTTGCCGAGCATCTGGGGGCCGAGTCCTTCGTCTATATGGATGTGGATGGTCACGACTTTACCGTCAAGACCACCTCGGATGTGGATGTGGCGACCGGTCAGAGCTACAGCGTGGGGATCCCGGCTGAAGCCTGCTATCTGTTCGATGCCAAGGAGCAGGCGTTCCCCCGCACAGCCAAGTACATCCGTACCTGATAGCGGTTTGGTGCAAGTTTTCCGTATCTTCAATGCCTTTTTGCCGGTCTTGCGACCGGCTTTTTATTGCCTGCCGTTTGGCTAAACCGGCAGGCGCGGTAGCTGGGCTCAGCCCTCGAGATCGGCAGTAATATCGGGCACAAAGGTCTGGCTGGTCAGGGGCGGGCGCTCGTACCCTTCGGTCTTGATGGGGGGGAGCTTGATGGGCTCGTAGTGGATCGCCTCGTAGGGCACCTTGCCCAGCAGATGGGCGATGCAGTTGAGGCGGGCGCGGCGCTTGTCGTCCGCCTCCACCACAAACCAGGGGCTGTCCTGGGTGTCGGTGTAGGTGAACATGTCATCCTTGGCGCGGGAGTATTCGACCCAGCGCGAGCGGGACTGCAAGTCCATCGGACTGAACTTCCAGCGCTTGATGGGGGTGTTGATCCGCTCCTTGAAGCGCTTCTCCTGCTCCTCATCGGAGACCGAGAACCAGTATTTGATCAGGGTGATGCCGGAGCGGATCAGCATCCGCTCGAACTCGGGGCAGGCGCGCAGAAACTCGCGATACTCGGCGTCGCTGCAAAAGCCCATCACCCGCTCTACCCCGGCGCGGTTGTACCAGGAGCGGTCAAACAGCACCATCTCGCCAGCAGCGGGCAGGTGTGCCACGTAGCGCTGAAAGTACCACTGGGAGCGCTCGCGATCCGAGGGGGCGGGCAGCGCCGTGACCCGGCAGACCCGGGGGTTGAGGGGCTCGGTGATCGCCTTGATGACGCCCCCCTTGCCGGCAGCGTCCCGTCCCTCGAACAGCACTACCACCTTGAGCCCCTCCTGCTTGACCCACTCCTGCAGCTTGACCAGCTCCTCCTGCAGGTGGGCGAGGTGGTGTTCATAACATTTCTTGTCGAGACGTGGCCGCTTCTTGCTCTTGTCCTTCGGCATCTTCTTCTCCTCTTTGAGTCCCTTCTTGCCGTCACTTCAGCTTGCACCAGGGAGAGTCGACTGCCAAGGGGGACGTGATACACTGCCCGCCCATCGCTGGCAACAGGAGATAACATGAAGCATTTTATGGAGATAGCGGGCCGCCGGATGGCCTATCTGGATGAAGGGCAAGGGCCGGTGCTGCTGTTTGGTCACAGCTATCTGTGGGACAGCACCATGTGGGCGCCGCAAATCGAGGCGCTCAAAGGGAGCTATCGCTGCATCGTTCCCGATCTGTGGGGCCACGGCGATTCCGATCTGCTTCCGGAAGGCGCCTGCACGCTGGCAACCCTGGCGCGCGATCATCTGGCACTGCTCGATGCCCTCGGGGTTGACGAGTTCGTGCTGGTGGGCCTTTCCATCGGTGGCATGTGGGGTGTGGAGCTGGCGCGCATGGCCCCAGCTCGCCTCAAGGGGCTGGTGCTGATGGATAGTTTCGTTGGCCTCGAGCCGCAGATCACCTGCGAGCGCTACCTCGGCATGCTGGCGATGATCGAGCAGCTTGGCACCGTGCCGGCGCCTATCGTCGAACAGGTGGCGCCGCTCTTTTTTGCCAATCAGCCTGATGAAGCGCTGATGAGCGGTTTCAAGGCGCGCCTTACCGCCTGGCCAAAGGATAAGATCGCCGCCATGGTGGCGGTGGGCCGCAGCTTTGTGACCCGCGAGGATCGCATCGAGTGGCTGGAGGAGATCAGCACTCCTGCCTTGGTGATGACCGGCTGCGAGGACAAAGCGCGTCCAGTGCTGGAGGGCTATCTGATGGCCGAGGTGCTGGGCTGCCCGTTCAGGGAGATCCCGGCAGCTGGCCACATCTCGTCGCTGGAAAATCCGGCCTTCGTCAATCAGCAACTGAGCGAATTTCTGGCAGCGCTATGAGCCTGAATGGGCAGCCTGAAGATGGTCGTGAAAAAGGGAGCCGAGGGCTCCCTTTTGTTTGTTCTTATCTCACGGTGCATCACCGTTACCAGATATAGCCCAAGGCAAATCCCGCATAGAGTTCGCCATCGTGCTGGACGATGGGGCTGTTTTTAATGTCCCGATCATACAATTCGTAGTTCATGGCAAACATGCCAATCCAGTTGGGACTGAAGCGGTAGCTGGTGATGAGCGCCGCCATGGGGGAGAGGGTTGACCCCGTATCCCAGGCTGGACGCTGGGCGGTGGCCTCGCTCTCGGAGATGCCGCCGAAGTAGTAGTTGACCATCTTGTCGCTGCGTAGCATCACCCCCATCCCCGGCATGATGAGCAGGTTGTCGCGCTGAATGGGGAAGTCGGCCCACAGCAGCAGCTCCTGACCCTTGCTGCGGCCGGTGATATCGCTGTTGGCCCGCACGGTCAGCAGGGCGTAGGGGGTGATGATGTTGCCACCGATCCCGCCTTCCAGCTGCCATTTGCGCTGTTCCATGCCGCTGAAGGCGGGAGAATCCTCGGGATCCAGATTGCCAAACCGCACCCGGCCATAGCCATACAGGGCGACATGTTCATCCTTGTGGAAGTAGTAGCGCGCCCGATCGCCGAGAAACATAAACTGCTTGCCGAAGTAGATAAAGCCCGGGATGGCGTAGGTGGCATTATCCTGCGCCTCATAGCGGGCTTGTCCCCCGATGAGCGCCGCACCGGCGACAAAGCCTTGTGGCACCGGACTGGTGGGGCTGTCGCTGGTGAGCAGATCCATAGAGCCAAGGTCGATATCGGCGCGGGCGGGCAGGGCGGCAGCGAGGAGCAGGGCCGTCAGCACTGCCGCTCTGATTTGACGGAAACAGGTCATGGACACTCCGTTGTCACGATTGCATGGGAAGTGGGTTATTTTGCGGCGCTCGGCAGATCTTCACGTTTCGGCCAGGCATTGATCACCGCCTTGACCAGGGTAGCGAGGGGAATGGCGAAGAAGACCCCCCAGAATCCCCATAGTCCGCCAAAGACCAGCACGGCGATGATGATGGCCACCGGATGGAGGTTGACCGCCTCCGAGAAGAGCACCGGCACCAGCAGGTTGCCATCGAGGGCCTGAATGACCAGATAGGACACCATCAGCCAGGCAAACTCCGGGGTGAGGCCCCATTGAAACAGGGCAACCATGGCCACCGGCACCGTCACCACGGCAGCGCCTATATAGGGGATCAGCACCGAGAAGCCGACCGCGACCGCCAGCAGCACCGAATAGCGCAGTCCCATCAGGGCGAAGGGGACATAGGTGGCGATGCCTACGATGAGTATCTCGATCACCTTGCCGCGGATGTAGTTGATGATCTGGTTGTTCATCTCGACCCACACCCGGTTGACCAGGGTGCGGTTGCGCGGCAGGAAGCGGCGCAGGCTGCCCATCAAGACCCGCTTGTCCTTGAGCATGAAAAAGACCATCAGCGGCACCAGGATCAGGTAGATCATGATGGCGACCACGTTCACCAGCGAGCTGAGAGAGGCGCTCACCAGATGCTCGCCGCCACTGAGAATGCGTTGGCGGATGTTGTCGATGACCGTCTCCACCAGACTGACGTCGATCAGCTCGGGATAACGGTCAGGCAGGGTGCGGACATAATCCTGAGCGTGAGTCAGCATGGCCGGCGCCTCTTTGGCCAGATTGATCCCTTGGCTCACCAGCGTCGGGATAAGGCCCAACAGGGCGGCGACAGCCACCGTAATAAAGAGGATCAGAATGACGCTGGTAGCCAGCGTGCGCGACAACCCCGCCTTTTGCAGCCTGGCCACCGGCCACTCCAGCAGGTAGGCCATCACCAGCGCCACCAGCAGGGGGGCCAGCAGATCGCCAAACAGCCAGATGATGGCAAAGCAGAAGACCAGCAACAGGAAGAGGGTAACGGCATCGGGATCGGAGAACCGGGTCTGATACCAGCGCTTCAAGACTTCTAACATGACTGCATCCTTACACGACAGGGGCTCAAGATGGCTGTGTCGCCCCGACAACCAGCTGCAAAGAGAGGGTATTATCCGGCTCGGGGGTGAGAATGACCCCGTGGCCGAGACGCTGCAGATAGGCCGGAATATCCTGCCGGGAGCCCGCATCGGCCAGCCGTATGGTCACGGTTTGACCGGTTTTGGCCTCCCGCAACCAGAGCTTGAGCCGGATCAGCGGCTCGGGACAGCGCCAGGGGGTCAGGTCGAGATATTCCATGGGGGCTCCATCACGCAGATGGCCGCTATTATGGCCGTGATAAGAGCATGAAACAACGCTTGTAGCCCTTGATGGGCAAGGGTATTCTGCCGAGGCCCTTTCTGATGGAGATAGAGATAACGTGGCACGCTTTTCCCCCCTGATGGCATCACTTCCCCTGCTGGCTTCCCTGATGGGCGCCACGTTTCATGCCGAGGCGAACAATCAGCTTCCCGACATAGGCACCGCCGGGGTCTCGGCCCTGCCCATCGAGCAGGAGGTACGCTACGGCAATGCCTTCATGCGCTTTGCCCGTGCCGGTTTGCCGATCATAGATGATCCCGTGTTGAGCCAATATATCGACGATCTGGGGCAGCGCCTGCTCTCCAACGCCGATGGGGTGCGTTTCCCGTTTACCTTCTTCCTGATTAACGATCCCAGCATCAACGCGGCCGCCTTCCTTGGTGGGCGGGTCAAGGTGCACACCGGCCTGTTTCTCTACGCCGACAGCGAGAGCGAGCTTGCCTCGGTACTGGCCCACGAAATCACCCACGTGACCCAGCGCCACATCGCCCGCTATATGGAAGCGCAGGCAAGCAGCTCTGCGGTGACTCTGGCCGGTCTGGTGGGCTCCATTGCGCTGGCGGTGATCAACCCGACCGCCGGTATTGCCGCGTTGCAGACCACTCTGGGCCTCTCCATGCAGTCCGCCATCAACTACACCCGCGACAACGAATACGAAGCGGACCGGATCGGCATGAAGACCCTCTACGATGCCGGTTTCGATCCCATGGGGATGGCCAACTTCTTCCAGAAACTGGCTGCCGAGTATCGCTATGCCAGCAAGCCGCCAGAAATGCTGCTGACTCACCCGCTGCCGGAGACCCGGATCAGCGAGGCGCGCGCCCGGGCGAGCAGTTATGGCCGCCGCGACTTGCCGCCGAGCCTCGACTTCTGGTTGGCCAAGGTGCGCATTCAGGTGCGCTATGGCACCGATACTCCGCAGGGGATGCTGAGTTACTTCGATAGCCGGATCCAGAAAGGGGATTACCCGCTCAAGGATGCCGCCATCTACGGCAAGGCGCTGGCGCTGATCCAGCTCAAACGCACCGACGAAGCGGACTCGCTGATGAAAGAGCTGGCCACCCGTCATCCGGAAGATCTCTTTATCGTCGATGCCCAGACCGACATCGATCTGGCCAAGGGGCGCA
Organism: Aeromonas sp. L_1B5_3; assembly: GCF_963866575.1. Taxonomy (NCBI): domain Bacteria; kingdom Pseudomonadati; phylum Pseudomonadota; class Gammaproteobacteria; order Aeromonadales; family Aeromonadaceae; genus Aeromonas; species Aeromonas sp. L_1B5_3. Next base: position 68,038 of record NZ_CAWMDN010000161.1, on the reverse strand, counting down.
GTGCCCAGGCCATCGCGCGCCTCGAGAAGTTCCGCAGCCAGATGCCGGACAACGAGGTGGTGGTTGTCAACCTTGGCAACGCCTATCTCGAAAGCGGCAACTACAAGAAGTCCATCGCCATCCTCGACCCCTATGCCCGCGCGCATGAGGAGAACAATCTGGCCTGGAACCTGCTCTCCGACGCCTATCGCAAGGCGGGTAGAATGACCGAGCTGCACATGGCGCGGGCTGAAATCCTCTCCCTGCGCGGTGATTATCAGGCGGCCATCGACGAGCTGATTGTGGCGCGCGGCACCACCAGTGACCGGATGACTCTGGCCCGACTGGAGGCGCGTATCACCGAGCTGGAGCGGGCCAAGAAGGATCTCGACAGCCTCAAGGGGTGATGAGAGGCTATTGCCAACAACAAGGGTGCACTCTGGTGCGCCCTTGTTGTTTATGGTGAGTCAGAGAAACAGCTTTGAGCGCTGTGGGCAGCTCAGTTGCCCGGATGCCTGATGGATGCCTTGAGGGCGTCGATCTGCGATTGACCCAGTTCACCAACCAGTGTTTGCTTGAGTTTGCCCTCACTATCGAGCAGGTAGCTGGTAGGCAGCCCGCTTGGACGAGGGAAGGGGAGCCTGGCATCCTCATTGGCAATAAGGAGCGGCACCTTGATGTGGTACTGGGCGGCCAGCTTGTCCAGCTCGGCCGGGGTGATCGGGTCGTAGTTGATTGCCACCACGGCGATCTCTCCTTCGGTAGCCAGCGCGTTGAGGTGCGCCATCTCTCGCAGGCAGGGGGCGCACCAGGGGGCGAAGTAGTTGACCAAGAGCGGCTTGCCGGCAAAGTGGTCAAGCGCCACCGTTTGCCCCGCCGCGTCGGTAAATTCGGGGGCGGGCGTGCAGGCGCCCAGCAGGCCGGCCACAATCAGCCAACAAATTCGTTTCAATTCCTTTCCACTGCCGCTTACCCTGACCATCACTTTCCCCTACAATAGCGCCGTTTCTTGTCCCATCTTGCGATTAATCAGGGAGTTACCATGAGCGAGACCCAAATCTACCACAATCCGCGCTGCTCGAAGAGCCGTGAAACCTTGGCGCTGCTGGAACAGCACGGGATCGCCCCTGATGTGGTGCTCTATCTGGAGCAGGCCCCGAGTGAAGAGGAGATCCGCAAGCTGCTGACCCTGCTCGGCTTTAGCGACCCGCGCCAGCTGATGCGCACCAAGGAGGATCTCTACAAGGAGCTGGGCCTCGGCGAAGTGAATGGCGACGACCTTATTCGTGCCATGCACCAGCATCCCAAGCTGATCGAGCGCCCCATCGTCATCAAGAACGGTCAGGCCCGCATTGGTCGCCCGCCGGAGCTGGTGCTGGAGATCCTCAAGTGAGCACCCGCTTTGCTCGTCTGCTGACTCTGGTCGGCTTCTTTGGTCTGCTGGGCTGGGTCATCCTTTGGCATCTGTGGCTCTCGCCCCATCCTGACCTCAACCCCTGGCTGCTGCCGGTGATCTGGACGGTACCGCTGCTCTTCCCCCTCAAGGGGATAGTGCAGGGCAACCCCTATACCCACGCCTGGGGCAACTTCGTGCTGATGCCCTACTTCCTCCATGCCCTGACCCTGATCACCACGGATGAGGGGGAGCGTTGGCTGGCGGTGGTGGAGCTGCTGTTCACCACCCTCGCGTTTGTCGGCACCATCTACTACGCCCGTCTGCGTGGCCGCGAACTGGGCCTCAGCATTCGCAAGAAGAAAGACGAAGCCAGGTAATGTAAGAAGTAACGTGAAGCTACGTAATGAAGAACGCCCCGCAAGGGGCGTTTTTTATGGCGGTGATACCAGACCCGAATCTGCCCGGAGCAGGGCCAGCTGCTGCACGCTGTGATGCATCAGTTGCGGGTAGAAGCGCAGAAATCCTGCTTCGCCCCCTTGCCATTGAGCCGCATCGAGGGTGAGCAGTGCATCGCCGAGCGGCATCGGGCGGCGTAGCCGGCGGCCAATACCATTGAGGGCCTGCGCCAGCCCCTCTTTGCGCTGATAGGAGGCGATCCAGTTCTGCTCGGCCATCCGCTTGAGGGGAAGCGGCAACCCCTCTGGCAGGACGTGGTGGTCAGCCAGCAGCTGGCCATAGCTCTGCGCGAGAAAGCGGGGCAGGGGATCTGCGCTGAACGCTTGCCAGTGCTGGCTCAGCCAGTGGTCGTAGAGCATATCCACCACTATGCCGCCAAAGCGGCGCCAGGGGGCCTCGAAACAAGCGACGGCCGCCTTGTGCTCGGGATGGCTATCGGTGAAGGCATCAATTTTGCGGTGCAGCCAGATCCCTTCGTCAAACGGTGCGGCAAGGCCCGTTGGTAGCGAGCCTTTGACAAAATCACCGAGCAGGTTGCCGGTGAGGGAGCTTCCGGTGTGGGCGGCCAGATGAAGGTGAGCCAGAAAGTTCATGATGAAAGCGGGGCCTGCGAACGTATAGTGCCGCTGAGAGTAGCGGATCTTCCATCTCTCATGAAAGTCTTGTTCAGGAAGTGCTTTCACCGGCGCGCCAATAGTGGGTAAATAGTCCATCTGCCTGATGGCATGTCACGGTATTGAGCGAGGAGTAACCATGATGTTGACCCTGATCGAGGGGGCCGAAATTTTCAGCCCCGCCTACCTTGGCCAGCAGGATCTGCTGGTGGCGGATGGCCGCATCGCCTGGATGGGCAAGGGAATGAGCGTGCCCGCCGACTGGCCACTGGTGCGCGTTGATGGACGGGGCCACTATCTGGTGCCCGGCATGGTGGATCCGCTGGCGCATATTACGGGAGGTGGCGGTGAGGGGGGCTTTGCCTTTCGTACCCCCGAACTGGCGGCGAGCGAGGCGCTCAAGGCCGGAGTGACCACGCTGGTGGCGGCGCTTGGTACCGACAGCCTGACCCGCTCGCCGGCTCAGGTGCTCGGCAAGGTGCGTGAGTTTCGAGCCGCCGGCGTGAGCGCCTTCATGTATACCGGCTCCTACCATCTGCCGGTCAAGAGCATCACCGGCACGGTGGAGTCCGACATCATCCTGATCCCCGAAGTGCTGGGGGTGGGAGAGGTGGCCATCAGCGACCACAGATCCAGCGCACCAACCCATGACGAGCTGGCTCGTCTGGTGAGCGAGGCGCGGGTGGCCGGGTTACTCGCGGGCAAGAGCGGGGTCAGCTTCTTTCATCTTGGCGATGGTCAGGGCGCACTGGCGCCGCTGCGGGCCCTGCGCGACAAAACCGATATTCCGCTGCGCCAGCTCTATCCGACCCACTGCAACCGCAATCCCTGGCTCTTCGCCGAGGCGATCGAATGGGGCAAGGCGGGAGGTTGGGTCGATCTCACCACTTCCAGCTTTCCCGATCTGGTCGAGGATGGCGAGCGGCTGGCGGCCGATGCGCTGGTGGAGCTGTTGGCCGCCAACGTACCAGCCGATCGCATCAGCTTCAGTTCGGATGCCAACGCGAGTCTGCCGCGTTTTGATGGCGAGGGGCGCCTTATCGAGATGCGCTGCGGCCAGATCGCCAGCCTGTGGCAGGAGTGCGTTCGTGCCTGTCTGCTCGGAGTACCGCTCGAGGTGGCGCTGGCGGTCGTGAGCGCCAACCCGGCGCAGGCGCTGGGGCTTGGCGGCAAGGGGCGGATCGGGGTTGGTCAGGATGCCGACTTGCTGCTGATCAAATCAGCTTCGCTCGCCATCACGAAGGTGATGAGCGGCGGTCAGTGGCGTAGCTAAGCACTTGGCGTTTTATTGCGCGTATCGATTTCCAAACAACCAAACAAAAAGCCCGACAACTGTGTCGGGCTTTTTGTTTGGGAGAGGCAGCCTAGATAGCCAGAAAGCCGAGGATCAGGATGGGGCCGAGCAGGCTCAGAATAAAGCCGGAGACGATAGCCACTGGCACGACGGTGATGCCCCCCGACTTCTGGATGACCGGCAGGGTGAAGTCGAGGGCGGTGGCGCCGCCATAACCGATAGCCGCCGAGGGGTGACGGCGCATCAGGATCGGAATGATCAGGATGGCGATAAGCTCGCGTCCCAGATCGTTGATAAAGGCGGCAGAGCCCAGCACAGGCCCCAGCTTGTCGGCCACCAGAATACCGGAGAGCGAGTACCAGCCAAAACTCGATCCCAGCGCCAGCCCGTGAGCCAGGGGCATGCCCAGCAACTGGGCCGCCAGCAGGCTGCCGAGCCAGCTGCTGACAATGACGGTGGCGGCGATCTTCATCCCCCAGGGGTTGAGCAGGATCTGGCGCAGCCGCATGCCGGAGTTGCGCATCTGTACCCCGACCAGAAAAAGCAGCAGCATCAGCGCCCACTCGCTCCACTTGTCGATGGGCAGGGCGCGCAGATCTACCAGCAGACCCAGCAGCACACCGCCCAGTACCACAAAGCAGAGCTGCAGCGACTCCCACAGGAGATGGAGTTTGCTCGGCATTTTGGCACCGCTGGCGGCATGGGTCGGCGGCGAGCGCTTGTCGAGCCACCAGAGGGCCAGCAGGTTGCAGAGGGTAATGGCGCCGAGCATGATCCCGGCCACTTTGAAGATGACGGCGAGGTTGCTGCCAAGGTTCTCCACATAGGCAAGCCCCAGCCCCATCAGAAAGAGAATGAGGTAGACCATCTTGCCCAGCCCCTGATTGACCAGCTTGATCAATCGGGCGGAGGAGAGGGGAACCAGATAGCCGATCACCAGTGGCAACAGGATCAGCAAGACATTGAGCAACATCGGGGCCTCGATCACAAAAACTGATAAAAATCCCACCTTATCATTACTTATTGGCTCTGTGTCACATTTCTCTCGCTTTCCATGGGGTGTCGGGGCCATTTATTAGGGAGTTGTTACTTTTCAGCTTGATGTGGGGTGTGCGAAGGGGAACGCAGCTTCCTGACAAGGGGCCAATAAAATCAGTTTGATCCATTCGCTCCAGCCAGAATCTGCATGGGGAGTGGCTGCATAAAGCCATTTTGGAGTCGTTACGGGCCGAAAGTGGTTTTTCTCTTGCCACGGCCATGATTGGGGTATAAAAAGGCGGTATTCCAAACGCCGATGAAACGGCTGTTTATGCAAACAAAGTGCTGAAAAATACGTGATAGTCGAATAAAAATAGAGCGATTAACCAGGATCCCCGCGTTCCATATTGTTTTTTCACTATCCGGGTGATATTTTCGCTGAAGGTTACCGTCGGTTAAATTTTTGTTAAGTTGGCGATGGTGGAGTCACGCCCCTGCGGCGTCTAGGGACAGACAAGGTTGTAATGGATGAGCGACGTTGCCGCACTGGAAGTACGTGATCTGCACAAATATTTTGGCACCCACGAAGTGCTCAAGGGCATCGACATGACTGCCCACAAGGGGGATGTCATCTCCCTTATCGGCTCCTCGGGCTCGGGGAAGTCGACTTTTCTGCGCTGTATCAATCTGTTGGAAACCCCCTCATCCGGCAGCGTCTCCCTCCATGGCGAATTGATCCGGATGAAAACCAGCCGTTCCGGCGAACGGTTGCCGGAAGATATGCGTCAGGTTGAGCGCATTCGCAGCCGGTTGGCGATGGTTTTCCAAAGCTTCAATCTCTGGTCGCACATGACCATCATGCAGAACATCATCGAAGTGCCGATCCAGGTGCTCAAGGTGCCCCGTGCCGAGGCGATCGCCAAGGCGGAGCAGTTGCTCAACCGGGTTGGACTCTGGGAGCGGCGCGACTACTACCCGGGTCACCTCTCCGGCGGTCAGCAGCAGCGTGCCGCCATCGCCCGTGCGCTGGCGGTGGAGCCCGAGGTGATGCTTTTTGATGAACCCACTTCGGCGCTCGATCCCGAGCTGGTGGGAGAAGTTCTCGGCCTGATGCGCGAGCTGGCCGAAGAGGGGCGCACCATGCTGGTGGTGACCCACGAGATGTCATTTGCCCGCGATGTATCGAACAAGGTGATGTTCTTGCATCAGGGCAGAGTGGAGGAGGAGGGCAACCCCAAAGAGATTTTTGCCCATCCCAAATCCGAGCGGTTCAAACAATTCATCTCCTCCATCTATTGATGGCCGGAGCCCGGATTTACACGATCGACTGTTTTATCAAGGAGAGATACATGAACAAGCTGATGCTGGCGACTACCGTGATTGCTGCCCTCTCTTCCGGCAGCCTGATGGCCAAGGAGTGGAAAGAGGTGCGTATCGGGGTTGAGGGTGCCTATCCCCCCTTCTCCTGGACCGAGCCTAATGGCGAGGTAAAAGGGTTTGATATCGACATCGCCAATGCCCTGTGCGAAGAGATGAAAGTGAAGTGCACCCTGGTCAAGCAGGATTGGGACGGCATCATTCCGGCGCTGCTGTCGCGCAAGTTTGACGCCATCATCGCCACCATGGATATCACTGAAGAGCGCAAGAAGAAGGTGGACTTCACCCAGAAGTACCAGCACATTCCGGCTCGCTTTGCCGCCAAGAAAGGGACTGACGTCAAGCTCGACAAGGCCTTCATGGAAGGGAAAACCGTGGCGGTGCAGCGTGCTACCTCCATGGATACCTTCATTACCGACAACTTCCCGAACGCCACCATCAAGCGTTACGGCACTGCCGATGAAGCCTATCTCGATCTGAAATCCGGCCGTGTCGACTATGTGCTAGCCGACTCCGCCGCCATCACCGACGGTCTGTTCAAGAAAGAGGGGGGCGATGCTTTTGAATTCGTTGGCCCGAAACTGACCGATCCCAAGTGGTTTGGCGAGGGTGCCGGTATTGCGGTGCGCAAGGCTGACAAGGATCTGAAAGAGAAATTCAACGCCGCCATTCTGGCGCTGCGTGCCAACGGCAAGTACAAGGCGATCAACGACAAGTACTTTGAGTTCGACGTATACGGCGAGTAAAAACCGGAGCCGCGTACGGTGAGTCATTCGCCACATAGATAGCGAATAACAGGCTGACCGGCTCACCTCGCCAGTTGTCATCGGGCCCGTTCTCTCCGTGTGGAGCGATGGGCCCTATTAATTGCAATGGAGCTGCATCTGACCGTGTTAAGGATGTGGGTTCTCTTGTTGTTCAGAGGCATCAGCCCACTCGATAAGTTGCAATGGAGCTGCATATGTTTGATTTGAAAGGATACGAAGCCTCGTTGCTGGAGGGCGCCTGGGTCACGCTGGAGGTAGCGCTCGCCTCCCTGCTGCTGGCGCTTCTGCTCGGCATGCTGGGGGCGCTCGCCAAGCTCTCCCCTTACAAGTGGGCCCGCGCCATTGCCAGCAGCTATACCACCCTGATCCGCGGCATTCCCGATCTGGTGCTGATGATGCTGCTCTTCTTTGGCGGCCAGGTGTTCATCAACGCCGTCTGTTCCTGGGTCAACGAGACCTACAATAACTGGTTGCTGCAGAGCAACCCGTCTCAGGAGTGGGTCTCCCTGCTGCCCGATTATGTGGATATCAGCCCGTTTGCCGCCGGTGTGGCGACCATCGGCTTCATCTTCGGCGCCTATATGACCGAGACCTTCCGCGGTGCCATTCTGGCGGTGGACAAGGGGGAGCTGGAGGCTGCGCGCGCTTTTGGCATGCGCTCAAGCCAGCTCTTTGTGCGGATCCTCTTTCCCCAGATGATGCGCCACGCCCTGCCGGGCTTTGGCAACAACTGGCTGGTGCTGCTGAAAACCACCGCGCTGGTCTCCATCATCGGGCTCGATGACATGGTGCGCAAAGCGTCGCTGGCGGCGGGTTCGACCCAGCAACCCTTTACCTTCTACATGGCCGTGGCGCTCATCTTCCTGATCTTCACTGCCGTCTCTACCTCGGCGCTCAAGTGGGCCGAGCGTCACTACGCCATCAAAACGAGGTAAGCCATGGATTTTTCAATCATTCTCAAAGAGTGGCCCACCTACTGGGAGGGCCTCTACACCACGGTCTGGCTGGTGGCACTCTCCCTGCTGCTTGGCCTGATGATCGCCATCCCTCTGGGCATTTTGCGCAATAGCCGCAACTGGCTGATCAAGGGGCCGATCTGGGCCTACATCTACTTCTTTCGCGGCACTCCGCTGCTGGTGCAGCTCTTTATCATCTACTACGGTGCTGCCCAGTGGGAGTGGCTGAAGAACAGTGCCGCCTGGTCGCTCTTCTCCGAGGCCTGGTTCTGTGCGTTGCTGGCATTTACCCTCAACACAGGCGCCTATACCGCAGAAATCGTGCGCGGGGCGGTACACAACATGCCGCGTGGCCAGATTGAGGCGGCCAACGCCTTTGGTATGACCCGCTGGCAGACCCTGACCCGGATCATTCTGCCCAACTCGTTTCGCCGGGCGCTGCCTGCCTACAGCAACGAGGTGATCTTCATGCTGCAAGGTTCGGCGGTGGCGGGCATCATCACCATCGTCGATCTGACTGGCGCGGCGCGGATCATCAACTCCCGCTACTACAGTCCGTTCGAGGCGTTTTTGACAGCCGGTCTGCTCTATATGCTGCTCACCTTTGTCATCGTCTGGTTATTCAAGAAGTGGGAGACTCGCTGGCACGCCCATCTGCGCCCGCGCAGCGTTTGACTGGTCATCGCGCATGAAAAGCCCCGCCATGTCGACGGGGCTTTTTTTCGCCCGGCAATCGCCATCGGCCGTTTGCCAAATGGTGGCCGAGCAGGGACAATGCCTGCCCGAGAGCAGCCGGCGTGCCGGTTGCAGGCCTTTTTCCAGTTCGCCGAGGTGTTATGTACCGGATCCTGTTTCAACACGCCGATTTTCTGGTTATCGACAAGCAGCCCGGCATCGGCATGCATGACGAGAAGGGGGAAGAGGGAGGAGAGACTGAGCCCGGGCTGGTCAATCGGGTGAAGGCCGATACGGGTCTGACCCTCTATCCGGTACACCGGCTCGACAAGATGACCTCCGGTCTGGTGCTGCTGGCTCGCACCACGGAGGCGAACCGCGAACTGAGCATGGCCTTTGCGGCCCGCGAGGTGAGTAAACAGTATCTGGCGCTCTCCGATCGCAAACCCAAGAAGAAACAGGGTTGGGTGAAGGGGGATATGCAAAAGGGGCGCGGCGGCAGCTGGATGCTGGCGCGCACGCTGGATAATCCTGCCATCAGCTGGTTTGATTCGGTGTCGGTGCGCGAGGGGCTGCGGCTATATCGCATCAAACCGCAGACCGGCAAGACCCACCAGATCCGGGTTGCCCTCAAAAGCATCGGTGCCCCCATTCTCGGGGATGAGCGCTATGGCGGCACGCCAGCCGATCGCGGCTATCTGCACGCCTGGCGGCTCAGCTTTACCCTGGCGGGCGAGCCGTTCGATTTTGTCTGTCCACCCACGCAGGGGGCCGAGTTTGTCACCCCCGAGCTGACCGCCGCGATTGCCGCTCTTGCGCTTTGAGGCTCCCATGACAAGCCGCTCACCAGCTGAACCCGTGGTGCCGAAAGAGGGTGGGGGATATCAAGAGAACGAGGGGGCGCCGCGCTGGATCCTGGCCGACTTTGACGACACCCTGGCCCCCGGCGACAGCCACGCCGGTCTGCTGCGCTATATCCTGCGGCGCCGGATCTGGCCGCTGTTGCTGTTGCCGGTGATTACGCTGGGTGGTTTGGTCTATCTGGTGCCCAACCAGCGGCGGCGCGGCATCTCCCTTATCTGGTGGGCCATCACCCTAGGGCTCTCTCCCCTCGGCTGGCGCAAGCTGGTGCGCGCCTACTGCCACACTCGTCCGGGGCTGTATCGTCAGGCTCGCGATCTGCTGCAACACGAGGGGGCGCGCTGCTGGGTGATCTCCGCCAGTCCCTGCGCGCTGGTGCGAGCCCAGTTCTATCAGCAACTGCCCGGCCAGTTGCCCCACCGGATCATTGGCTCGCAGATGCACTACCGTTTTGGTGGCCTGATGCCGCGCTTTTATTGTCACGGTCAGCACAAGCTGCTGCCGGAGATTTGCGCCCTCGATGCCGAGCTGACCCTGAGCGACAGCCTGCACGATCTGCCGCTGCTGGGGTTGGGGAAAGAGGCGTGGTTGATCAATCCGACGCTCACGCGACTGCAAAAAGCCCGTGCCCGCTTGCCCCATCTGATGGTCAAAAACTGGCAACTGTAAGGCAAAGCTGACAGCCATGCGGGTCGTCACACTTTGATCCGCAGGGCTGCGGCTTGAATGTCACAATCCATTTACATCTTTTTGCTGCCAGCTGCGAAAAACTATCTGCAACCTGCCTCTTCTCTTCCTGCTACGCCCTGCCTCTAATGAAACAAGTTGTTAACACTTGCTGCGCCGCTGCGTGCCGCAATCCGTTTTAACCGAATCAAGAGCAAGGAGCGCCCGATGAATGCCACCTCTTCCGCCACCCACACCATCAATCCGCTAGGCACAGATGGCTTCGAGTTTGTCGAGTACACAGCCCCCGATGCCAAGGGGATTGCCGCTCTCAAGAGCCTGTTTGTGTCGCTCGGGTTTGCCGAGGTCGCCAAGCACAAACACAAGCAGTGCTGGCTCTACCGGCAGGGGGATATCAACTTTGTGGTCAATGCCGAGCCCCACTCCCAGGCGGAGCAGTTTGCCAGCCTGCACGGGCCGAGCGTTTGCGGCATGGCATTTCGGGTGAGCGATGCGGGCAAGGCCCAGCTGTTCGCCATCGCCAAGGGGGCCAAGCCCTTTGTCGGCAAGATTGGCCCCATGGAGCTCAATATTCCCGCCATCTACGGTATCGGCGAGAGCACTCTCTCTTTCGTTGACCGCTATGGCGACAAGGGCTCCATCTACGATGTGGATTTTGTCTTCTACCCCGACTGGCAGGCCCGGATGGCGGAGGTGGATGCCGGTCTCATCGAAATCGATCACCTGACCCACAACGTCCATCGCGGCAATATGGATGTCTGGTCCAACTTCTACGAGCGGATCGGCAACTTCCGTGAAATTCGCTACTTCGATATCGAAGGCAAGCTGACCGGGCTGCATTCGCGCGCCATGACTGCCCCCTGCGGCAAGATCCGCATCCCCATCAACGAGTCGGCGGATGACAAGTCGCAGATCGAGGAGTACCTGCGCCAGTACAAGGGGGAGGGGATCCAGCACATCGCCATGGCCTCCAGCGATATCTACCACACCATCCGCACCCTGCGCAGCCGCGGCACCGGCTTTATGCCGACCCCGGATACCTACTACGAGAAGGTGAACGGTCGGGTCGAGGGGCATCAGGAGGATCTGGCGGCCCTGAAAGAGCTGCGCATCCTCATCGACGGCTCCCCCACCAAGGATGGCATCCTGCTGCAGATCTTTACCGATACCGTGATAGGCCCGGTCTTCTTCGAGATCATTCAGCGCAAGGGCAACGAAGGGTTTGGCGAGGGCAATTTCAAGGCGCTCTTTGAATCGATCGAGCTGGACCAGATCCGCCGCGGCGTGCTGGATGGCGGTGAGGATGAGAAGGGTGCCCGCAAAGAGGGAGCGAGCAATGCGTAACTGGATTAACTTTCCCCACCGGGAGGGAACCCACTCCCGACAGGCTCATGCCGACCTGCCTGAACAGGCCATCTATGAGCGCGAGCTGGGGCGCAGTGGCTTTTTCGGCCCCGCCACCCACATGCACCACAAGCATGCCCCCACCGACTGGAGCAGTTGGGAAGGGCCGCTGCGGCCACGGCTATTTGACCTCAATGCCCTGCAGGAGGAGGTGAGTTCGCTCTCCCCCTGGGTGGCTCCCGACATTCTCAGCAACCCCCACTGCCGCTACCGGATATGGCGGCTCTCCGAGGCGATGCCGTTTCTGGTGCGCAACGCCGACGGCGACGAGCTGCTCTTTATCCACGAAGGAAGCGGCGAGTTCTTCTGTGACTACGGCCACCTGACCCTGCGGGACGGCGACTATGTGGTGATCCCCCGCGGTACCATGTGGCGCATCGAGCCGACGGAGCCCCTGTTCATCCTGATGATCGAGGCGACCAACGACAGCTACCAGCTGCCGGACAAGGGGCTGGTGGGCAATCACGCCATCTTCGACCCGACTGCGCTCGATGTGCCCGCCATCAACGAACGCTTTTTGGCCCAGCAGGATGAGAATCCCTGGTCGCTGCAGGTCAAACGCCACGATCAGGTGTCGGTCATTACCTGGCCGTTCAATCCGCTGGATGCGCAGGGGTGGCACGGGGATTTGTGCGTGGTGCGCCTCAACTGGCGGGATATCCGCCCGCTGATGAGCCACCGCTACCATCTGCCGCCGTCGGCCCACTCCACCTTTGTTGCGAGTCGCTTCGTGATTTGTACCTTCGTGCCGCGCCCCATCGAGAGCGACCCCGGCGCCCTCAAGGTGCCCTTCTATCACAGCAATGACGATTACGACGAAGTGCTCTTTTACCACGCCGGGGACTTCTTCAGCCGGGACAATATCGAGCGGGGCATGGTCACCTTCCACCCTGCCGGTTTCACCCACGGCCCCCATCCCAAGGCGTTTGCAGCGGGGCAGGCCTATGCCAAGAAGTTCACCGACGAGGTAGCGGTGATGCTCGATACCCGCGATGCGCTGAACGTCGGCAGTCTGTGCGAAGGGATCGAGAACACCCGGTATGTCTCCAGCTGGCAGCGCCCGGACGCGGCTGCCGGCAAATAAGGAATCGCTTATGAAATTGGCAACATTGAACAATGGCAAGCGCGATGGCGCTTTGGTGGTGGTGAGCCGGGATCTGACCCGTGCGGTGCGGGTGAGCGAGATTGCTTCCACCCTGCAGGCTGCCCTCGACGAGTGGGCCGAGGCTGCCCCCAAGCTGGAGGCTGTCTATCAGCAGCTTAACGAGGGCCGTGTGGCCGAGGCATTCCCCTTTGACGAAGCGTCTTGCCTCTCTCCCCTGCCGCGTGCCTATCAGTGGGCTGATGGCAGCGCCTACGTCAACCATGTGGAGCTGGTGCGCAAGGCCCGCGGCGCCGAGATGCCCGAAAGCTTCTGGCACGATCCGCTGATGTATCAGGGGGGCTCCGACAGCTTCCTCGCCCCCCGTGGGCCGATTGTCATGGGCTCCGAGGAGTGGGGGATCGATTTCGAGTCGGAAGTGGCCATCATCACCGATGATGTGCCGATGGGGGTAAGCCCGCAGGGGGCTGCCAGCCACATCAAGCTGCTGATGCTGGTCAATGATGTGAGCCTGCGCAACCTGATCCCGGGGGAGCTTGCCAAGGGATTTGGTTTCTTTCAGTCCAAGCCGTCCAGCGCCTTCTCGCCGGTGGCCATCACTCCGGACGAGCTCGGCGATGACTGGCGTGATGGCAAAGTGCATCTGCCGCTTCTGACCCACCTCAACGGTGCGCTGTTCGGTGCGCCAGAAGCCGGGGTGGACATGACCTTCAACTTCTTCGAGCTGATTGCCCATGCGGCCAAGACCCGGCCCCTTGGTGCGGGCTGCATCATCGGCTCCGGCACCGTCTCCAACTACGATCGCAGCGCCGGCTCATCCTGCATCGCCGAGCGGCGCATGCTGGAAATTCTTGATTGTGATCAAGCTATAACCCCCTATATGAAATTTGGTGATAGAGTGGCCATCACCATGCTGGATCGCAATGGCAAGAGTCTGTTTGGCACACTCTCCCAGCAAGTGGTGCAGGGTGGCAGCCAGACAGAGTGATGATCCCCGAGAGATGGGGGGCCGACAGGGGGCGAGGCTGCCTGTCGGCTGACAAAAGAAGGACGAAGTATGTTGCAGTTGTTTGGCTACTGGCGCTCGTCAGCCAGTTTTCGGGTGCGGATCGTGTTGCAGCTCAAGGGACTGGATTATGAGCAGCACCCGATCAATTTGCGGCAGGGGGAGCAGCGCGAGAAGAGTTACAAACGGATTAACCCTCAGGGGCTGGTGCCCTTTCTGGTGGATGGCGATGTGCAGATCGGTCAGTCGGTCGCCATCATGGAGTACCTTGACGAAACCTATCCCGCCCACCCCCTCATGCCCTCGGCCCCCGAGGCGCGCGCCAAGGTGCGCCAGATTGTCAACATGATCGCCTGCGATATCCACCCGCTCAACAATTTGCGGGTGCTTAACTATCTGGAAGAGCACTTCAGAGTGGGCAAGGAGCACGAGGCGGTTTGGTATCGCCACTGGATTGACGAGACCTTCACTGCCCTTGAACAGCTGCTGATGACTACCGCCGGTATCTATTGCGTCGGCAACGAGGTCACTCTGGCGGATTGCATGCTGGTACCCCAAGTCTACAACGCCCGCCGCTACGAGATGACGCTGGAAGCGTATCCGACCATCAACCGCATCGTCGCCAACTGCGAACAGTTGCAGGCCTTTATCAAGGCAGCCCCCGCCAACCAGCCGGATGCACAACCCTGAGCGCGCGATGCAGCATTTTGATGGCTAAAGCAGCAAATACTCATTGAGCAAGTGAGACGACTGGCTCACTCACGAAATATGTTCGCGCTGTTGCCAAAACTCAGCTTGTTTTGTGAACTGCCATGGCAGCCCTTCCTGTGTGTTGGAATGGCTGCCATGGCGGGATTTGCATCAATTAGTTCTGCATATCCGTGATGTAATAGGTCACGGGATATGTTGTCTGTTTTTTCATGTCCTGATTCACGAGACCTACTTTTTTGGCATTTTCAATGTTGTAGGTTGCACGTCGACTCTCAGACGAGGTGATGGCCTTTAGCTCCTCTGCCGGAATTTTGGTGCAGGAGGAGTAAATGGTGCGAAAGAGCGAGTTGTATTTTTCAGCGTCGTCCAAAATACGCTGTGCCTGATCCGGCTTCAGGTAATCATTGATTTCATTTGCCGCGGCAGCAGGATGAAGTAAGAAAGATGCCATTGGCATGGCATAACGCTCATTCGATGCACAGTAAATTATAGTTGCAGAAGAGGCGACATTTGATGCGTTAATCATATTCAGCTTCGTCGGGTTTTTACGCAACGCCTCGTAGGCCATATACCCGGAGTCCATATCACCGCCCCCGCTATTGAGATATATGTCTATATTTTGAATGTTGCGATAATTGCCGTTGATTTCATCAACAGAGGATAACAGCCAGGCCACTGTCTGTGGGTCTATGCCTGCATTGAAGTAGATGGCTGCCTTATCTACATCTGTGTCATTGACCGTATTTCCCTTGATGAAAAAAATGTTGGCGTGCACATGTATCGGTAATGCCAGAGCAAGCAAAATTAGTTTTTTTCTCAACATAGATACCTCATGGATAACATATTCTGGGACACTTGGTTGCTGACAATATCACTATTTCAAATATCGGCATCTGAAAAATAGATTGCTGTTAATTGATACCTACATTAATACAGTGTCGGCTACCCTGATTTCACCTCAACATGACGAATGCCATAGTGCCAGTTATGTAGCAGGGGGATACACCATCCCATTCTTCGATACGTGGTGCTCTGTCCGAGCCTATGCTCACACTTTCAACGTTGGTTTTATGGGCCATGTTCTGATCGTCGGTTTACTCTATTTGCCATAAGAAAAAGCCCTTCACCGTGGTGAAGGGCTTTTTGCTATCTGGCGTTAGCCGCTGGGGTCGCCCCGCTCTGGCTTAGTAGCCCTGCTGGTGCACATCCATTACTGCGCGGCCAGACGGGTCGGCCATCTCCTTGAACTTGGCATCCCACTCCAGCGCGGTGGGGGTGGAGCAGGCGACCGACTTGCCGTAGGGCACGGTGCGGGCGGCGGCTTCCAGCGGGAAGTGCTCGTCGAAGATGGCGCGGTAGAAGTAGGCCTCTTTGGTGAGCGGGGTGTTGATGGGGAAGCGGAATGCGGCCGCCTCGAACATCTGATCCGTCACTTCGGTCTCGACCATGGCTTTCAGGCTGTCGATCCACGAATAGCCTACGCCGTCGGAGAACTGTTCCTTCTGGCGCCATGCCACTTCGTGGGGCAGCAGATCTTCAAACGCTTCGCGCAGGATATGCTTCTCGATCTTGCCCTTGCCGCACATCTTGTCGGCGGGCTGCAGGCGCATTGCCACATCCATGAACTCCTTGTCGAGGAAGGGCACACGACCTTCCACGCCCCAGGCGGCCATCGACTTGTTGGCGCGCAGGCAGTCATAGAGGTGCAAGGAGGCGAGCTTGCGCACGTTCTCTTCGTGGAACTCGCGGGCGTTGGGCGCCTTGTGGAAGTAGAGATAGCCACCGAACAGCTCGTCAGAGCCTTCGCCGGAGAGCACCATCTTGATCCCCATCGCCTTGATGTAGCGGGCCATCAGATACATGGGCGTGGAGGCGCGGATGGTGGTGACGTCATAGGTCTCGAGGTGATAGATGACGTCGCGCAGGGCATCCAGACCTTCCTGCACGGTGAAGTGGATCTGGTGGTGGATGGTGCCGAGGTGATCAGCCACTTTACGGGCGGCAGCGAGATCCGGCGACCCTTCAAGCCCCACGGCGAAGGAGTGCAGTTGCGGCCACCAGGCTTCGCTCTTGCCATCGTCCTCGATGCGGCGCGCCGCATAGAGCTTGGTGATGGCGGATATGACGGAGGAGTCCAGCCCGCCGGAGAGCAGCACGCCATAGGGCACGTCGCACATCAGCTGGCGTTTGACCGCAGCTTCCAGCGCCGCTTTCAGCTCGGCCTTGTCGCTGATGTTGTGCTCGACCGCGCTGTACTCCATCCAGTCGCGCTTGTACCACTGTTTGAGCTCGCCATCCTTGCTCCACAGGTAGTGTCCCGGCGGGAAGGTTTCGACGCTCTTGCAGACCGGCACCAGCGCCTTCATCTCGGAGGCGACATAGAAGTTGCCGTGCTCGTCGCGGCCGGTATAGAGGGGGATGATCCCCATGTGGTCGCGACCAATCAGGTAGGCATCCTGTTCGGCGTCATAAAGAATGAAGGCAAAGATGCCGTTGAGATCGTCGAGAAACGCCGGGCCCTTCTCCTTGTAGAGGGCCAGCAGCACTTCACAGTCGGATTTGGTCTGGAACTGGAAGTCGACCTTGAGGGTTTTCTCCAGCTCTTTGTGGTTGTAGATCTCGCCGTTGACCGCCAGCACATGGGTGCGCTCGGGGTTGTAGAGCGGCTGGGCGCCATTGCCCGGGTCGACGATGGCCAGACGCTCGTGTACCAGAATGGCTTTGTCGGAGCTGTAGACGCCGGACCAGTCAGGCCCGCGGTGACGAAGTCGCTTGGACATCTCCAGCGCCGATTTGCGCAGAGCTACTGCATCGGACTTGATATCCAGAATGCCGAAAATTGAACACATTGGCGGTAATCCTCTTGATTTTTATATGAGCCCCCCACGTTTGGGCTCGAAATTCCATTTACATTCCTCGTCAGACACAATGCCTAGCGGAAAAACCTTTTGCAAGCGGGAAAACCGCAGAAAATCATGCCGTAAGCGTCAAGCGGATCAACAGGATAAGGGCTGCTGCAACGGGGCTGGTTGACGTGAACGTCAAGCCGAGGCGGGTTCGAAGATGACGTAGACCTTGCGACAGGGGGTAAGGGTTTCCCACTCTCCGACAAAACCGGCGGGAATGACGAATTGATCGCCGGGTTTGAGGGCCAGCTGGCCGCCCAGACTGTCGTGGATCACCACATCCCCCTCCAACAGCTGGCAATACTCGTGCTCGGTGTAGTGGATGGCCCAGCGGCCCGGCTCGCAAGCCCAGAAGCCGATGTGAAACTGCTGGCTGGGATCGGAGTAGTGGTTCCACACCGTCTGACTCGGGTTGCCCGCTTTAATGCGCTCAGGGGCAGGCATTAGAGGGGTAGGGGTCGCCTCGTGGCGGTCGAGCAAAATCCAGTCGTTGAGGGTCTTCATGGTGCCTCCTTGGCTTCGGCAGATAGGAACGCGGGGCCATCCGGTCCCGCGTTTGTTCGTTTTATTAAACGAGGTTGTGCATAACTTAAACGATGCACATTCCCTTGCCAAGGGCCGCTGGCCGCAGGATCAGAGCGGCTGCAAACGGCGGATCACATGGCGGGCAAAGCCGCTGCCCGCTTCGTTGTAGACGTTGAACACTGCATCCACCCCCTGCTCCTTGAGGGAGGCGATATCATCCTCGAAGCGGACGATGGCGGCTATCTTGCCGGCCAAGCCGTGGTTGCGCAGCTTCTCGATGGCGTAGAGATTACCCGAGTGGTGGGGCATCGCCAGCAGCACCAGATTGACCTGATTGGAGAGCAGCACCTTGTCCCAGAAGTCGGTATCGGTGGCATCCCCCTCGATGACGTTCATCCCCTGGGCGCGCAGGGTGGGCAGCTTCTCGCTGTCGTTCTCCACCCCGAGGATGACGTTGCCGTATTTATTCTCCAGCTCGAAGTAGGCCCCCTGACCGATCCGCCCCATACCTAGGATGATCACCTCCGCATCGCCAAGCTCGATGGGTCTGTCTTCCGGATGGAGGTTGCTCGCCTGCAACCCCTTGAGCCAGTGACCGATACGGTGGTAGATCCGCTCACTCTGGGCATTGAGCGGAGCGGAGATCATAAAGCTTGCCGCCAGCGCCAGCGAAACCGCCACCAGCCACTCGTAGGAGAGCCAGCCCGCCTTGGCGGCGATGGCGGCGACGATCAGGCCAAACTCCGAGAAGTTGGTAAGCGCCAGGGTGGAGAGCAGGGCGGTGCGCACCCGCAGGTGAGCGCCGCTGTAGACCAGATAGTAGAGCGCGCTTTTGAGCGGCAGGGCCAGCACCAGCGCCAGTGCCAGTAACATGGTGTCGTGGGTCGGCAGACCGTTGAGACCGATGGTGAGGAAGAAGCAGATAAGAAACAGGTCTTTGAGGTTGAAGAGTGCCTTGGCAAGGCCCGCAGCTGCCGGATGAGAGGCGAGCATCATACCGATGATGAGGGCTCCGAGATCCGGCTTGAGGCCGACCACCTCAAAACCGGCTGCACCTACCACCAGTGCCAGAAAGACCCCGAACAGCACCTGCAGCTCGCCGTGACCGGCCCGCTCCAATAGCTTGAACAGCAGCGGGCGCAGCAGCGGCAGTCCCAGTACCCAGAGCGCCCAGATACTGGGCCACTTGCCGCTGGAAAAGGCCAGAAACGCCACCGCGAACACATCCTGCATCACCAGCACGCCGATGGCGATGCGGGCGTAGAGGGCATTCATGTCGCTGCGATCTTCCAGCACCTTGACCGCAAAAACGGTGCTGGAGAAGGAGAGGGCAAAGCCCAGCAGCAGTGCCAGCTTCCAGTCCAGCGACAGGGCCAGCACCAGCCCGAGCCCCTTGCAGACCAGCAGCACCACGGTAAAGAGCAGGGTGGAGAGCAGCAGATGCAGGCTGGTGGTGCCCCACACATCGCGCCGCATCAGGGTCTTGATATTGAGCTTGAGACCGATGGTGAACAGCAGCAGGGTGACGCCGAGATCGGCGATCTCGTTGAGGGCAGGGGTGTTGTGATAGCCCATGCCATTGAGGATAAAACCGGCGGCCAGAAAGCCGAGCAGAGGGGGCAGGCCAATCAGATTGACCAGCATGCCGCAGCCAAAGGCCACGGCGATGAGAATGGGTTCCATAACAGGTCCAGCTGGGGCAGGGGAGACCTGCCCGGTTTAAATCCTTGGGTATCAGACGATATCGATGTCGACCACGGAGTCGAAGATGTGGTTCGGCCGAAACGGCATGCGGTCAATATCGGCGACCTTGCTCACTCCGGATAGCACCAGCACCGTCTCGAGGCCTGCCTGAAAGCCCGCCAGAATGTCGGTGCGCAGGTTGTCGCCGATGATGATGGTGTCGTCGGAGTGGGCCTCCATCCGGTTGAGCGCCGCACGGATGATCCAGGCGCTCGGCTTGCCGACATAGAACGGCTTCTTGCCGGTCATCCGCTCGATGGGGGCGCACAGGGCGCCGCAGGCCGGGTGCATCATGGGGCCGTGGGTATCCGGGTTGGTGGCGATAAAGCGGGCCCCCTGATCGACGAACTTGGCCCCCTGCTGGATCATGGTCCAGTTGTAGTTGCGGGTCTCGCCCACCACCACGAAGTCGGGGTCGATATCGGTGATGGTAAAGCCGGCCTTGTAGAGCTCGTGGGTCAGCGCCCCTTCACCGATCACATAGGCCTTCTTGCCATCCTGACGCTTGAGAAAGTCGGCGGTGCCCATGGCGGAGGTGTAGAAGCACTCCTCCGGCACCTCGATCCCGGCTGAGCGGAAGCGGTTTTGCAGATCTTTCTGGGTCTGGGCCGGGTAGTTGGTCAGAAACAGCAGCTTGCTGCCCTGCTCCAGCAGGCGATGGACGAAGCGGTCGGCGCCGGGAATGAGATCGTTGTTGTGCAGGATGACACCGTCGATGTCACAGATGACGTTCTTCATGAAAACTCCTTGTCAGGGCGCAGACGAGCTGCCAATCGGTAAGACGTTCAATCATTTATGATTTTTGTGACGCCATTATAAATCTGTTTGATGACAAGTCTCCCCTGTCTTGCAACTTGAGCGCACAATAAGCATGAAGTCGGGGCAATCGTGTGGAGGGGTTGCCCCCGGGATCTGGTCGCTGATGGAGCCGTCGCCATGGATAACCCTATTGCCGAACACTTTATAGCCGAATTGCCCAAGCTGGAGCTGCACCTTCACATTGAGGGTACCCTCGAACCCGAGCTGATGTTCGAGCTTGGCAAACGCAACAACGTGCCGCTGCCCTGGCCCGATGTGGCCAGCGTGCGCGCCGCCTATGACTTTGACTGCCTGCAATCTTTTCTCGACCTCTACTATCGCGGTGCCAGCGTGCTGGTGACCGAGCAGGACTTCTTCGACCTCACCTGGGCCTATCTTGAGCGGTGCGCCGCCGACAAGGTGGTGCATGTGGAGATCTTCTTCGACCCGCAGACCCACACTGCCCGCGGCATCCCCTTTGCTACCGTGCTCGGCGGTATCGAGCGGGCGCTGCAGCGCGGGGAGCAGGAGTTTGGCATCAGCTGGCGGCTTATCATGAGTTTTTTGCGCCACCTCAGTGAGGAGGAGGCGTTCGCTACGTTGGCAGAGGCCATGCCCTTTCTGTCACGGATCCACGGCATCGGCCTCGACTCGGGGGAGAAGGGCAATCCGCCCAGCAAATTTGCCCGGATTTTTGCCAAATGCCGCGAGCTGGGGCTGCCGGTGGTGGCCCATGCTGGCGAAGAGGGGCCTGCCGACTACATCTGGCAGGCGATCAACGAGCTGCAGGTGCGGCGCATCGATCACGGGGTGCGCTCGGCCGACGATCCCGAGCTGCTCCGTTATCTGGCCGATACCCGGTTGCCGCTCACCGTCTGCCCCCTCTCCAACACCCGGCTCAAAGTGTTTGACCAGATGGCCCACCACAATGTGCTGCGGCTGCTGGAACAGGGGATCTGCGTGACCATCAACTCCGACGATCCCGCCTACTTCGGTGGTTACATGGGGGCCAACTTTGCGGCGCTGGCGAACGATCTCGGTGCCACAGCGGATCAGCTCTGCCGTCTTTCGCTCAATGCGGTGGAGGCGAGCTGGCTGAGTCTGGCCGACAAGGCGCGGTTGACCCGGGAGATCCGCAGTTATGCCGCGACCCACGGGGTGATCCTGCACTGAGTCAGGCGCTAATGAAGTCGAGATAACATGCAGTAGATATAAAAAGAGAGGCCCGCCATCACAGGCGGGCCTCTCTCGTTTCAATGGCAGGTGTTGTTGCCGGGGGAGGATAGCATTACGCCACTCGCACCAGAAACTTCTCGCCCTGTCCTTCGCGCTTGAAGCGCTCGAGCAGGGTGGGCAGTTCCTCAAAGTTGCCCACCACCAGCGGCGGCAGGGTCAGCTCGCCGCTCGCCATCTGCTCCATCATGGCGACACCGGCGGCGACCAGCCGGCTCCACTGTTTGTCCGAGCCAAAGGCGTGCTGGGCACCCAGTGCAATCTCGTGCAACGAGTGGCAGTGGGCAAAAGCGGGTAGCGGATTGTGTGGAATACGCCCCAGCACAGTCACCATATGGCCGTAGTAGCCAAGGGCGGGCAGCAGGCTCTCTGCCTGCTGGCTGGAGACCAGATCGATGATCCCCTCGAACGGCTCGTTGCCGTTGGCGGCCTGCAAGGTGGCCAGCCAGTCTGGTTCCCGATAGTCGGCCACCCCCTGCACACCTATCTGCTTGAGCCACTGATGGTGGCGTGGACTGGCGCTGGCAAATACCCGCGCTCCTTGCTGGAGGGCCAGTTGCACCGCAAAGCGGCCGACGCTGCTGCCAGCGCCTGTGATGAGCAGCGCTTCCCCGTGCAGGCGCGGCAGCTTGGCCAGCGCCTGCCAGGCGGTGAGACCGGGACAGGGCAGGGCGGCGGCGGCCTCGTCGCTCAGGGCATCGGGCACCGGCAGCAGAGCGCGCGCCGGCACCCGGGTGTGACGGGCAAAGCTGCCGTGGTGGCGCAGATCGGTGTGGTAGGCGACCCGGGCGCCGAGACGCAGATGGCTGACGTTGGCGCCGAGCGCCACGATCGTGCCCATGCCATCGACGCCGGGCACCTGACCATCCTGCCAGTGGGAGTGGCCATATTCGATCAGCTTCCAGTCCACCGGATTGAAGGCGATGACCCGGTTGGCCACCAGTACCTCATTGGGGTCAAGGGGAGAGAGCGGGAGGTCGGCGAGGGTGAGCTGCTCCGGTTCACCCGGGGCATGCCAGCACCAGGCTTGGGTGTGATTCATGATGACTCCTTGCGAAACAGTGGGGAGAGCTTGATGAGATTATTGCAACAGCAAGACAGTAAAAATTCCACTGTTGCAATTGCGCAACAATACGGCAGGCCCCAACCTGTGGGGCCTGCTTAACGTGGTCTGCTGGCCATTGGCAAGCAACGGCCGGTTTTATGCGTCATCGGCCTGATAGGTCGGGTAGTCGGTCAGCCCCTTCTCGCCGCCGCCAAACAGGGTGGCCGGATCGTGGGGGGCCAGCGGATAGCCGTGGCGCAGCCGCTCCGGCAGATCCGGGTTGGCGACGAAGGGGCGGCCAAAGCCAATCATGTCGGCCCAGCCCGCCTTGAGGGCGGCGCGCGCCCGCTCGCCGTCATATTTGCCGGCATAGATCAGGGTGTTGGGGAAGGCATCGCGCAGACCCTGCTTGAAGTTCTCCGGCATCAGGGGGGCATCGTCCCAGTCCGCTTCGGCGATGTGCAGGTAGACCACGTTGAGTTGGCCCAGCAGGCGGGCGGCGGCCAGATAGGTCTCCTGCGGGTTGGCATCGACGGTGCCGTTGAGGGTGGTGAGCGGCGCAAGGCGCACCCCGACCCGGTCAGCGCCGATCTCGCTGCAGACCGCTTCGGTCACCTCTTTGAGGAAACGCAGCCTGTTCTCCAGCGAACCGCCGTAGCCGTCGGTGCGGGCGTTGGACTCGGAGTCGAGGAACTGGTTGATGAGGTAGCCGTTGGCGGCGTGCAGCTCGATGCCGTCAAAACCGGCGCTGATGGCGTTGCGAGCCGCCTGACGGAACTGGCCCACTACCGCATCGATATCGGCCTGGGTCATGGCGCGCGGGGTGACGGTCTCGACAAAGCCGGGGGCATCGCTGCCGTTATCGACAAACACCTTGACGCCGACCGCGGGCAGGGCCGAGGCCGAGATGGGCTGGGCGCCGCCGATGTTGTCCGGATGAGTGACCCGACCCACGTGCCAGAGCTGGGCGAAGATGGTGCCATGTTTGGCGTGAACGGCGTCGGTCACCAGCTTCCAGCCAGCGATCTGATCGGCGCTGTAGATACCCGGCGTCCAGGCGTAGCCCTTGCCCATGGGATCGATCTGGGTGCCCTCGCTGATGATAAGGCCGGCACCGGCCCGCTGGGCGTAGTAGCTGGCCATCATGGCGTTGGCCACATCACCGGGCTGACTGGCGCGGGAGCGGGTCATGGGGGGCATGACGATGCGGTTGGCGAGGTGCAGCTGACCCAGTCGCTGCGGGCAAAACAGGTGATCGTGGCTCATCTTGATTTCCTCATGGTGGGATTGAGGCTGACTCTAGCCGCCAATAGCGTTGCAACAAAGAGGGGTAATTGCACCATTGAATTGCACTGAACGCAGCAATCGTGGCTGGCAGGGAATGAACGTCGCGCCGGATGGCTGGCGGGGCCAAGCGGGCGCCGCAATCGGTGCATCACATGCAAATGAAAGGAGAATAAAAAAAGAGGGCTCACAGGCCCTCTTCTTATGGTTGCGTTGCGGCTCGATTAGCCAGCGACCGGCATCACCCGTACTCGCTCGATGCGTCGCTCACTCACCTCCAGCACCTCGAAGTTGAGCGCCTGCAGTTGCAGCTGCTGGCCCGGGGTGGGCAGGGTGCCGAAGTGGGAGAGCAGCATGCCGGCCAGAGTCACGTACTCGTCGCTCTCGCTCACCAGCCCCTCGTGCTCCAGCACCTGCTCCACATGGTGGATGTTGGTGCTGCCATTGATGAGCCACCCTTCGCCATCGCGGATCATGTCGGGGGTCTCATCCTCATCCGGCAGTTCGCCGACAATCGCCTCCAGCAGGTCGTGGGTGGTGACCAGACCCTGGATCACGCCGAACTCGTCGGCCACCAGAATGAGGCTCCCTTTCGCCTTGCGCAGCTCCGCCAGCAGCTTAATCACGTTGATGGTCTGCGGCACGATAATGGGGTCGTTCTGCTTGGCCAGCGCGCTTAAGGATTGCCCTTCGTTGAGGGCAAACAGCAGGTCGCGCGCCTTGACCACGCCGATCACCTCGTCCAGATCCCCGTCACAGACCGGGAACAGGCTGTGGGGTTCGCGCTGCAGCAGGATGCGGATATCCTCGCTGGTGTCGTTGATATCGATCCAGGCCATCTCGGAGCGCGGCGTCATGATGGTGCGGATGGAGCGCTCGGCCAGAGACAGCACGCCAGTCACCATGTAGCGCTCCTCCTCGCCAAAGCTCACCGGCGCGGCGGCCGGGGCATCCAGATCGTCATCCGGTCGGTCCTGATACGCCTTGCTCCCCATCAGCTTGAAGATGGCTGCGGTGGTGCGCTCGCGTAGCGGCTGTTTGGCTTCGTGGCGCATGGCGCTGTGCTGGGCCAGCTGGTTGAAAAACTCGATCAGCACCGAGAAGCCGATGGCCGCGTAGAGGTAACCCTTCGGAATATGGAAGCCGAAGCCCTCCGCCACCAGGCTGAAACCGATCATCAGCAGGAAGCTCAGGCAGAGCACCACCACGGTCGGGTGGGCGTTGACGAAGCGGGTCAGCGGCTTGGAGGCGAGCACCATCACCACCATGGCGATGGTCACGGCGGCCATCATCACGCCCAAGTGTTCCACCATGCCGACGGCGGTGATGATGGAGTCCAGCGAGAAGACCGCATCCAGCACCAGAATTTGGGCGATCACCACGCCAAAGCTGGCGTAGGCGCCGACAGGGCCATCATCGTGGGGCTTGGCCTCCAGCCGCTCGTGCAGCTCGGAGGTGGCCTTGAACAGCAGGAAGATACCGCCCCCCATCAGGATCAGATCGCGCCCGGAGAAGGGGTGATCCCAGATATGCAAAATGGGGGTGGTGAGGGTGACCAGCCACGACATCACGCTCAAGAGCACCAGCCGCATCAGCAGGGCGAGGCCAAGGCCGAGTACGCGCGCCTTGTCCCGCTGGGCGGGGGGCAGCTTTTTCACCAGAATGGCGATGAAGACCAGGTTGTCGATCCCGAGCACGATCTCGAGAATGATCAGGGTAAAAAGACCGATCCAGATGTGGGGATCCAGCAGCAATTCCATTGTGTGACCTCAAAAAAACAGACAGAGCGAACAGTGAACAGGGCTAGCGAAAGCCGCAGCAGCAAGGCAATGGCGTTATTCAGAGGCGCTGGTTAAGCAGAAACAGATAGCTTTTGACGGGAAGAAACGAAGGGCAACTTCGGGGATTGTCCATGATGGGCAATAAAACCTCGGGTTAAAAATGAGCCCTGATGATAGCGGCTGGCGCCAATTTGGCAAGTGGGCGGTGTCGGGATGTGACGCAGCCGGTGGAGGCTGGCAGGCAGCCTCCACCGGTTATCGGGTTACAACCAGCGCTTTTCGCGGGTGAAACAGACCGAGAGCCAGGCATCGCCCAGGGTATCGCCGAGGCGGGACCAGAGCTCCTGACGCAGGGCATCCTGCCGCTCGACGGGCCAATCCTGACCCGGGGCGACCAGAATGTTGAGTTCGAGATCGAAGCGGCGACCGCTTTTCGCCAGATGGCTGTAGCACTCGACGCCGTGACGCTGGCGCAGCGCCTCGACTTCGTTCTCGATCAGCTGGGAAACATCCCCTCTGGGGGCGATTTTCAGCACTTCCCGCAGGTTGCGACCGAGCACCTTGATGGGAATGAGGGTAGCGCAGAGGGCCAGCAGCGAGACCAGTACCGGGTCGATATAGCGGTTGTATTGGCCGTAGCCGATGGCATCGAGGCCGATGGCGACCACGAAACCGATAAGCAGGGTGGCACTGAGCAGGGTATCCACCAGCCACTCCTTGGAGTCTACCCGCACCAGTTCGGAGTCAACCTGCTCGGCGACCTGGGCTTCAATCCGGTAGAGGATGGCGCAGAAGAAGGTGGAGACAACGGCATAGATGAGGGCATGACCGAGATCGATCTCCCGTCCCCCTTCAAACAGGGTGGTGAGGCCGTTGTAGAGTGCCGCCAGACAGAGCAGCAGAATAATGGAGCCGTTGATGACGTTGGCGATGGGCTCGAAGTGCGCATAGCCATACTGGAAACGGTCATCGGAGGGGCGGGTGACGAGGTAGGCGGTGACCAGACCGAGGCCCGTCATGCCCATGCTGAACAGGGTAAAGATACCATCGAGCATGATGGCGTTGGAGCCAACGAACAGGCCGTAGCCGATGCCGAAGATGGCGAAAGTGATGCAGCCAAACAGCGACAGGGTGAGCGCCTGCTTCTCTGTGGTGACCAGCGTACTGATAACATGGCTGTGGTGAGCCATAAAAGTCCTCCTTTCAAATGGTTAATATTGCTACGCGCAAGCGGTTTTCGAGCTGATATACTGCCCGCTCACATGTGAGCGGACTGGCCTGATTGCCATTGACGGGCGATGGGTCAGTCGTAGTCGCCGGGGTGCCGGCATCAAGCAAATAAGGGAACAAGGATTCATGATCCCGAGACTCGATTACCAGGACAGTTTGTCACCCACAACCCTGTCGTACCTAGAGTTGCTAGGGCGCAGTGCCTTTCGTGGTGATATCGAAAAGTCTTATGCAAGCCGGTTGGCGATGGCGACGGACAACAGCGTCTATCAGGTAGTACCTCAGGCGGTTCTCTATCCGCGCAGTGCGGACGACATAGCAGTGATGCTCAAGCTGGCGGCGGAGCCGGCGTACCACACTCTGAGTTTTTTCCCTCGCGGTGGCGGTACCGGCACCAACGGTCAGTCATTGGGCGGCGGCATTATCGTCGATCTCTCCCGTCATATGAACCAGATCATGGAAATTAATCTGGAAGAGGGGTGGGTGCGTGCCCAGGCCGGGGTGGTGAAAGACCAACTCAACGCCTACTTGAAACCCCACGGCTACTTCTTCTCGCCTGATCTCTCCACCTCCAATCGCGCCACTTTAGGCGGCATGATCAACACCGATGCATCGGGGCAGGGCTCGCTGGTCTACGGCAAAACCTCGGATCACGTGCTGGGGCTCAAAGCGGTGCTGGAGAATGGTGACCTGATGGCCACCGAGCCGCTAAGTGGCGAGCGACTGGCCGACAAGTTGGCGCTGGAGAATCGGGAAGGGGAGATCTATCGCACCCTCTATCGTATCGGCAAGGAGCGCCGCGCCGACATAGAGGCGACCTTCCCCAAGCTCAACCGCTTTCTGACCGGTTACGATCTCAAGCACCTCTATCAACCTTACACTGATACGCTGGATGTCAGCCGGGTACTGTGCGGCTCGGAAGGATCCTTGGGATTCATCACCGAAGCCAGACTCAACATCACACCCATTCCGCGCTACCGCACCCTGGTCAACGTCAAGTACGACAGCTTCCCCTCCGCCCTGCGCAACGCCCCCTTTATGGTGCAGGCCGAGGCACTGTCGGTGGAGACGGTGGACTCTCGAGTGCTCGGGCTGGCCCGCGCCGACATCATCTGGCATTCGGTCAAAGAGCTTATTCAGGATGTGCCCGGCAAGGATCTGCAGGGGCTCAATATTGTCGAGTTTGCCGATACCGACGAGGCAGAACACAAGGCCAAGGTGGTAGAGCTCTGCCGCCGTATCGACGATCTGCTGGCCAACGGTGAAGCCGGGATCATCGGCTATCAGGTGTGTGATCACCTGCCGAGCATCGAGACCATCTACGCCATGCGCAAGAAGTCGGTGGGGCTGCTCGGCAACGCCGAAGGGCGCAAGAAGCCGGTGGCCTTCACCGAAGATACCGCGGTGCCGCCAGAGTCGCTGGCCGATTTCATCATGGAGTTTCGCGCCCTGCTGGACGCCCACGGCCTCGACTATGGCATGTTTGGCCATGTCGATGCCGGTGTGCTGCATGTGCGCCCGGCGCTCGATTTGTGCGACCCCGAACAGGAGGTGCTGCTGCGGCGCATCTCCGATCAGGTGGTGGCCCTCACCGCCAAATATGGCGGCCTGATGTGGGGTGAGCACGGCAAAGGCTTTCGCTCCGAATACAGCCCCGCCTTCTTTGGCGAGCTGTGGGAAGAGCTGCAGCGGGTCAAGGGGGCGTTCGACCCAGCCAACCGTATCAACCCGGGCAAGATCTGTGTCCCCTATGGCAGCGATGCCGAGCTGGTATCGGTGGATGGGCCCAAGCGCGGCAAGTTTGACCGCCAGATCCCGGTGGCGGTGCGCGAGAGTTATACCCGGGCCCTCGATTGCAACGGCAACGGTCTCTGCTTCACCTTCGAAACTGACTCCCCCATGTGTCCCTCGGTCAAAATAAGCCGCGATCGCCGCCACTCCCCCAAGGGGCGGGCGGGACTGATGCGCGAATGGCTGCGTCAGCTGGCGGAGCAGGGCTTCGACCCGTTGGCGGAAGAGGTGGCACTTCACTCCGGCGGCGTGCGCTTCAAACAGCTGGTGGACAAGGTGCGCAACAGCTGGGCCAAACAGCGCGGCGAGTATGACTTCTCCCACGAGGTGATGGAGGCGATGGCTGGCTGTCTGGCCTGCAAGGCGTGCACCAGTCAGTGCCCGATCAAGGTGGATGTGCCCGATTTTCGTGCCCGCTTTATACAGCTCTACCACGGCCGCTACCTGCGCGCGCCCAAGGATTACTTTGTCGGCACCGTCGAAAGCTATGCGCCGCTGCTTGCGAAAGCGCCGAAGCTGGTCAACTTCTTCCTCGAAAAAGAGTGGGCCCAGAAGGCGGCTGAAAAAGGCATCGGCATGGTCGATGTGCCGCTCTTGAGCGTGC
Source organism: Aeromonas sp. L_1B5_3 (assembly GCF_963866575.1). NCBI lineage: Bacteria > Pseudomonadati > Pseudomonadota > Gammaproteobacteria > Aeromonadales > Aeromonadaceae > Aeromonas > Aeromonas sp. L_1B5_3. The sequence goes on along the minus strand of NZ_CAWMDN010000161.1, from coordinate 38,835 downwards.
CGACCCTGGCCGAGGAGCTGCGCGATAACCGCGCCCGTTACTTCGACCTGCAGGGTCTGGAGGCCATGACTCCCGAGCTGCGTCAGAAGGTGGTGCTGATCGTGCAGGATCCCTTCACCAGCTATTACGATGCCCCTGTGGTGCGGGATCTGGTGAAACTCGCCAGCAAGCTCGGGTTCCAGCCCTACCTGCTGCCCTTCAAGCCCAACGGCAAACCCCAGCATATCAAGGGGTTCCTGCGCGCCTTTGCCCGTACCGCGGCGAGCAGCGCCCAGTTTCTCAACAAGATTGCGGCGCTCGGCATCCCTATGGTGGGGGTGGATCCGGCCATGGTGCTCTGCTATCGCGACGAGTACGCCAAGGCGCTGGGGCCGGCGCGCGGTGATTTTCAGGTGATGTTGCCGCAGGAGTGGCTGCTTTCGCTTCCGGCCGACGTGGTGCCGAAACGTGAAAATCAGACAGCAGAGCCCTGGTATCTCTTTGCCCACTGCACCGAGAAGACTGCCAAGCCCTCGACCCACGGCGACTGGGGCACCCTGTTTGGCCGCTTTGGCGCCAAACTGAAACCGGTCCCGGTCGGTTGCTGCGGCATGGCGGGCACCTATGGTCACGATGTCAAACAGGTGGAAAACTCCAAGGGCATTTATGGGTTGAGCTGGGCCGAACCGCTGGCCCGTTTGCCACAGGATCGCTGTCTGGCTACCGGTTATTCCTGCCGCAGTCAGGTCAAACGGATGGAGGGAGAGAAGATCAAACATCCGCTGCAAGCCCTGCTGGAGCTGCTCTGATGCTGCGATTTCCCAAGCGGTTTCGGGTGCCGAAAGCCTATCGGCACCCGCGTTTCTTGTTGTTGCCCGCCACCCCCGCTCAGGCGGTGGTGGAGTTTGTCGCCATCTTGCGCGAGCGCGAGCAACTCCATCAGCTGTTTCGGCCAAACGATCTCTGGCCCTCCGCCAATTTCAGCCTGAGTCAGCACGAAGGAGATCTGGAGTGGCAGCAGTCGGAGTTTCTGGCCAAGCGCTCCTTTGCCTATGGCCTCTGGAGTCCGGATCGGGAGCCGCAATTCTGGGGCGGAGTTTATCTCTACCCCTCGGTACTGCCGGAGGTGGAGGTAGAGCTCTTTTTCTGGAAGGTGGCCGAGGCTCCCATCAGTGATGAAGAGCTGGAAGAGCTGCTGCGCGACTGGCTCGCCAACGTGTGGCAGTGGTCAGAGCCCCGCTTGCCGGGTCGGAAGATGCCCTGGGCCGAGTGGCCCGGCGTCACCTACCCCTGGTAAGGGGGCCGGTTTCAGGTTTTTCCCTGCCCCGGCTGCTGGCCGGGGCAGGCTTGTTGTGCAATGCAGTGATGCTCCATTTTCCCCATGCAATTGAAGGAGTTCTCTTTTCATGAGTCAGGAATCATCCCCCATCTGGCGCAGACCCATGAGCCTTGAAGGGCTCAACGCCAGCTCCCGAAATACCCTGATGGCCCACCTCGATATCATCTATACCGCTTTTGGCCCCGACTGGCTGGAGGCCACCATGCCGGTGGATCACCGTACTCACCAGCCGCTCGGTATGCTGCACGGTGGAGCCTCTGTGGTGCTGGCGGAGACGCTGGGCTCTCTGGCTGCCAATATGGCGGTCGGGCCTGACAGTTATTGTGTGGGTCTGGAGGTGAACGCCAACCATCTGCGAGCCAAGCGGGAAGGGGTGGTAACGGGGCGCTGCTCGCCACTGCATCTGGGGGCGACGACTCAGGTGTGGCAGATAGAAATTCGCGATGAGCGTGGTCGTTTATTGTGCACCAGCCGGTTGACCATGGCGGTGCTCAAGCACAAGCGGGGCAAGGACTCCGGAGAGGAACGATCTGCAATAACGCATCATGAGTGAAAAATAAGCAAGCTTAACTCGCAAGATCCCTCTATAATTGCCAACGTCTTGAGAGGCTTATCACATTTTTCAAGACAGCAGAACAAAGTGGCGCTATAATCGCCGCCTTTTTGCTATTCCGCGGTGTTAGCCGCCTGCCTTAATCTGGAAGAATCTATGTCTGATACCGAACAACTGCCCCTTTTTAGTGAGCTTGGACTGGCCGCGCCTGTATTGAAAGCGCTGCAGGACGTGGGCTATGAGCGCCCGTCCCCCATCCAGGCCGCAGCAATTCCCCACCTGATGGCGGGCCACGATCTGCTGGGGCAGGCGCAAACCGGTACAGGGAAGACCGCTGCTTTTGCCTTGCCTCTGCTGTCTCGTCTGGAAGCTGGTAACCGCAACACCCAGATCCTGGTGCTGGCGCCGACTCGCGAACTGGCTCTGCAGGTGGCTGAAGCGTGCCAACGCTATGCCCACCACATGCCTGATTTCCACGTGCTGCCTATTTACGGTGGCGCCTCCTACGAAACCCAGACCCGCGCTCTGCGTCGCGGTGCTCAGGTTGTCGTCGGTACTCCGGGCCGCGTGATGGACCTGATCCGTCGCAAGAACCTGGATCTCTCCGGTCTGAAAGCTCTGGTGCTGGATGAAGCGGACGAAATGCTGCGTATGGGCTTCATCGACGACGTGGACTGGATCATGGATCAGTGCCCGGCCGGTCGTCAGGTTGCGCTCTTCTCTGCCACCATGCCGGAGCAGATCCGTCGTGTGGCCCAGAAGCACCTGAAGCAGCCCAAAGAGATCAAGATCGCTTCCAAGACTGCTACCGCTACCACCATTCGTCAGCGTTACTGGCAGGTGACCGGTCTGCACAAGCTGGACGCCATGACCCGTCTGCTGGAAGTCGAGCCCTACGAAGCTCTGCTGGTGTTTGTGCGTACCAAAAACGCCGCTGAAGAGCTGGCTGGCAAGCTAGCCGCTCGTGGCCACGCCTGTGAAGCACTGCACGGCGACATCCCGCAGAAGCTGCGTGAGCGTACCGTTGACAAGCTGCGTCAGGGCCAGCTGGACATCCTGATCGCCACCGACGTAGTCGCCCGTGGTCTGGACGTTGAGCGCATCACTCACGTAGTGAACTACGACATTCCGTACGACACCGAATCCTACGTTCACCGTATCGGTCGTACCGGTCGTGCCGGTCGTAAGGGCGAGGCCATCCTGTTCGTGGCTCCGCGCGAGCGCCGCATGCTGCGCGCCATCGAGCACGCAACCCGTCAGGCCATCGAGCCGATGAAGATGCCGAGCACCGAGGACATCAACCAGCACCGTCTGGCCAAGTTCAAAGAGCGCATCCGCGAAACCATGATGGGCGAAGAGCTCGAGATCTACCACAACCTGGTAAACGAGCTGATCGAAGAAGATTCTGCCGATCCGCTGGAACTGGCTGCCGCACTGGCCAAGCTGGTACAGGGCGACCAACCGCTGCTGCTGGATGACTCCATCCCGGATCCGCTGTTCAACAACAGCAACGATCGCGGTGGCTTCGAGCGCCGTGACTTCAATGACCGTGGCGGTCGTGACTTCGGTGACCGTGGCGATCGTCCGGCCCGTCGTATGCCGTCCCTGGAGCCGCGTCCGCTCAAAGACAACCCGGACGTGGAGATGGAGCGCTACCGCGTAGACGTGGGTGCCCATCACGGCGTCAAGCCGGGCCAGATCGTGGGCGCCATCGCCAACGAAGCGAACATCGAGAGCCGCTTCATCGGCAACATCGACATCGCTGACGACTTCTCCACCGTCGATCTGCCCAAGGGCATGAGCGCCGATGTGCTGGAAGTGATCAAGAAAGCCCGTGTTTGCCAGCGTCCGCTGCAGATCACTCGCTACACCGAAGTGCCGGCCGGTGGCAACACCAGCAGTCGTCCGCCGCGCGGTGATCGTCCGTTCCGTGGCGACCGTCCTTTCAACAAGGATCGCCGTCCGCAGGGTGACCGTCCCTTCAACAAGGATCGCCGTGAAGGCGGTTTCGACAAGGGTCGCAAGTTCGGTGGCAAGCGCCGCGACAGCTAATCCCTGATTGGTAATGCCAGAAGGCCGCTCATTGAGCGGCCTTTTTTTATGATTTTTCCTGATGGCGCTTAGCTATAGCGAATCGAGGGTGCACAACTTACTTCGGTGATAAAAACGAGAGCCAAAAGGGCATTATTTTTTTGTTAAACGGTTGTGAGTGATAGGGGAGTGGTGTCATCCTGTCTCAGGACATTGAGGTCGTAGTCAATAAGGTGTGCCTCTGCTTGTGTTGTGTGGCTGCGACTTTAGTCGGTATCCCCTCTCTTTCGTTTGCATATGGCAGAAGAGAGTACGATTAATAAACTGAACACAATGACATGGAGGTTCATCATGACCGGATGGTTTGGCAGAGTGCTGTTGTTGTCTGGGTGTCTCGTATCAAGCGTGGTGCTGGCAGACGATGCGTTTCTGACGATTAAGGGTGATGGGTGTTGCAATGGCAAGGGGCAGATTAGTCTGACCCGGGCCGAGTTTGAGGCACTACCGCAAAGCGAAGTGACCACCAAAACGCCCTGGACCGAAGGCAGTCACACTTACCGCGGTGTGCTGCTGCGGGAGCTGGTGAAGAAATACGGCCTAAAGAGCAGCGAAGTGAAGGCTATGGCCGTCAATGATTACTGGGCTGCCGTGCCTGTCGAGGATGGTGACAAATATCCTGTGCTGGTTGCCGAGAAGCAGGATGGCAAGCCGCTGACCCTGCGCAACAAAGGACCTCTCTGGATTATCTACCCGCTCTCCGATTACCCCGACCTGAACAAGGAGCTCTATCACAGCCGCATGGTGTGGCAGCTGATTGGGCTAGAGAGCAAGTAACATGCTGCGCGGCAAGTTTGTCAGCCTGATCCTGATGGTGACTGCCTTTTTGGGGGTCGCCATCTGGTCGGTCTGGAACTATGACCGCGCATTCAATGCAGTGACTCGCTATACCCAGTTATCAGCCTGGGCGTTGGCACAGTTGGAGTTGGAAGTTCACGGTTTTGGCGAATCACTCCAGCTTTATTGCGCCGGCTCGGTGAGTCAGGAGGAGATGAACAAGCGGTTTGATATCGCCTGGAACCGACTTGATGTTTTCCTGCATGGTGAAGAGGCAAAGCCGGTCAGGTCTCGCTTTGGTGCTGCTCAAGCCGCAGGGCAGCTGATGTCGCTGTTTGAAGAGTACGAACAGGATGTGGTGAGCGGAACGCGCGATTCGACCAGGTTAGCTCGTTTCTCGATAGAACTTGATCGCGATCTGGCGGCTATTCGTGATGTCATGGTGAAGAACTTTACCGGCCCCTCTGCCATTGCTCAGCGCGAGCTGCTCAATGAGTCGCGTACCCAGAATTTTGCCATTCTCGCCTTTCTGATGTCGGCAACTATGGTGATGCTGGTGATGCTGTTTCGCGAAGTGCGTCACCAGCAGTTTCTTGCGTGGAACGATCCCCTGACCCGTCTCCCCAATCGGGCGGCGCTTATCAAGCACCTGAAGTTGCGGGCTGCCTATCGTGGCGGCGGCAGCAGTATCACTGTCTGCCTGGTGGATCTGGGCCACTTTCGTGAAGTGAACGACAGCCTGGGATATGAGATAGGGGATGGACTGCTTAAACAGCTGGCCGAACGGATCCATAGCGTGGCGGCGCCCGGTATTTTTGTGGCCCGAACCGGCAGTGACGAGTTTGCCATCATTATCTCCGGCGCCATGCCGACTTATCTGCGTTTCCCCTTTCTGGAGCAGTTGCGCACCGAGTTGGCCGATCTGGCCTTTGCGGCAGATCCGGCGCACCGGGTCAGGGTCTTCATGGGGGTGAGCCAATACGCTCGTCCGGTACATACTCCGGAAGAGATGCTGCTGTTTGCCGATATCGCCCTCGATAGTGCCAAGCGCCAGCGGCTTCATCGTTCAGTGGTCTTCTCCCGAGCCATGCATCAACACTACCTGCGCAACCGCCGCCTCTCGACCGAGCTGCGTGAATTGATCCAGAGCCCCGAGTGCCAGCAGCTCTGTCTCTACTATCAGCCGATAGTGCGTGGTCAGAGTGCGGTCCGGCTTGGAGCCGAGGTGCTGATCCGCTGGAATCATCCGGAATATGGCTTTATTCCGCCGCTCGATATCATAGCGCTGGCAGAGGAAAACGGTCTGGGAGAGGCGCTGGGGCTCTGGATTTTCCACCGTTTGCAGCGTGACCTTTCCATCTTCCCGAGCGATCTGGTGGAGTTGTTGGAGATCTCGGTCAACCTCTCCAGCTCCATGTTCAATATGGGGCTGGCTGCCAATGTTGAGGAGAGGATGAGTGTCGGCCCGCTCGGGTTACAGCAGTTGATCGTGGAACTGACGGAGACCATAGCACTGGATGATATCGAGCTGAGCAAGCAGATCATCGCCTCATTGCGCCACATCGGGGTGCGGGTGGCGCTCGATGATTTTGGAACCGGCTGGTCCTCATTCTCATATCTGCGTGAGCTCTATTTCGACAAGCTGAAGATTGACCGCTCCTTTATCACTGCCATCGACAACGATACCCGGCAGGCGCTCTTTGTTGAGGCTATCACCTCGCTCTCTCATCAGCTGGGGGTGCGTGTCGTGGCCGAAGGGGTGGAAAACAATGACGAACTCAAGGCGGTGCTGAGCATAGGGGTGGACGAGATCCAGGGTTACTTCTACTCAAGGCCGTTGACCTTGCAGGACTTTCTCCAATTCTGCCACCGCTACTTTGTCAATCGTGCCATCATGCAGGAAGTGGCGCTCGGGTAGAGCAGCAAACAACTTGCCATCAGCAACAAAAAGGCGGCCAACAGGCCGCCTTTGCTATCTAAACAGTGTCACTTTCAGGTCAGAGCACCATGGCGGCAATCCAGCCGAAGATAACCAGCGGGATATTGTAGTGGATGAAGGTGGGCACCACGCTGTCCCAGATATGGTCGTGTTGGCCATCGGCGTTGAGGCCCGATGTGGGGCCGAGGGTGGAGTCCGAAGCAGGCGAGCCTGCGTCCCCCAGCGCACCGGCGGTACCGACCAGCGCGATGATCGCCATGGGAGAGAAACCCAGTTGCAGGCAGAGCGGCACATAGATGGTGGCGATAATGGGCACGGTAGAGAAGGAGGAGCCGATCCCCATGGTGATGAGCAGGCCCACCAGCAGCATCAGGAAGGCGGCAATGCCTTTGTGCTGACCGATGGAGCTGGAAACGACCTGAACCAGACTTTCGACGCCGTGAGTCGCCTTCATGACGGCAGCAAAGCCGGCGGCGGAGATCATGATGAAGCCGATCAGCGACATCATGCGTACCCCCTGGGTGAAGGCATCCTGGCTCTCGCGAAACTTGATGACGCCACCGCAGGTGAAGATGACGAAACCGGCCAATGCACCCAGCACTATGCTGTTGGTCATCAGCTGGAGACCAAGTGCGACGCCGATAGCCAGCAGAGCAACCCAGATATGGTTGAGATTGAGCTCGACGGTTTCCGGCTCGGCTTCCAGGATCTTGGCCAGGTCATACTGGCGGGGTTTACGATAGCTGAAGAAGACCGCAATCAGCAGACCCAGCACCATGCCACAGCCCGGGATGGCCATGGCCAGCGGGATCTGGCTGGAGGTGATCGGCACACCGTTATCGATGAGGTTCTTGGCCAGAATATTGTTCAGGAAGATGCCGCCAAAGCCGACCGGCAGCACCATATAGGTGGCGGTCAGGCCGAAGGTGATGACACAGGCCACCTGACGACGGTCGATCTGCATCTGCGCCATCACATGGAGGAGGGGCGGGATCAGGATCGGAATAAAGGCGATATGCACCGGGATGATGTTTTGCGAGGAGATGGACACTGCCAGAACGGATGAGAGCAGCAGGGTCTTGACCCACAAAATGCGGCTGCTGCTGGCATCCTTGCCCAGCTGGCTGATCACCTTGCTGGCCAGCAGGTCGGTGATCCCGGAGCGGGAGATGGCGACGGCAAAGGCCCCCAGCATGGCGTAGGAGAGGGCAATCTCGGCGCCTCCACCCAGACCGCCGCTGAAGGTTGCCAGGGTATCGGTCAGGGAGAGCCCGCCGACCAGGCCGCCAGCAATGGCGCCCAGCGCAAGTGAGACCACCACATTGATCCGCAGCAGACTGAGCACCAGCATCAGTCCGACTGCGATAACAACTGGATTCATTTGATTTCCTTATGTTTGTTATTGCTGTCTGTCATGTGAAGGGGAGTTAGTTTGCGAAAAATGTGACAAATGTCGAGAAAAAAATCGGTCAAAACGGGCATCTGACCAAGGTCATCTGAAACAAAGTTGATCGGGGATGGTATTTGCTCTTCGTATGTCGCGCCTCCCATCTTGCACTCGTGTGGAAATAGCCAGGGGGATAAAGCGGGTGGTGGAGGGGCAATAGAGACAAAAGAGAGTCAAGGCACATAAAGAAAGGCTGCCTGCGGCAGCCTTTGCAACTTATTCCAGATCCTCATCTCCGGAGGCGGAGTCGCTATCCGGCCCGACTGGCGGCCAGCCGCCCATGCTCTTCCAGCGGTTGACGATATGGCAGAAGAGGTCGGTGGTCCGCTCGGTGTCATAGAGAGCAGAGTGAGCCTCTTTGTTGTCAAACGGAATGCGGGCGCTCTGGCACGCCTTGGCCAGCACGGTCTGGCCCAGCGCCAGCCCGGAGAGGGCGGCGGTATCGAAGGTGGCGAACGGATGGAACGGATTGCGCTTGAGGCCGGCCCGCTCGGCTGCCGCCATCACGAAGCCGTGATCGAAGGTGGCGTTGTGGGCCACGATGATGGCGCGGCTGCAGTCGCTCTCCTTCATCCCCTTGCGGATCCCCTTGAAGATCTCGGTCAGCGCCTCTTTTTCAGAGACAGCTCCGCGCAGCGGGTTGAAGGGATCGATACCGGTGAACTCCAGAGCGGCACGCTCCAGATTGGCACCTTCGAAAGGCTCCACATGAAAATGGTAAATCTGATCGGGCAGGAGCCACCCCTGCTCATCCATTTTCAGGGTATAAGCCGCGATTTCGAGCAGGGCATCGGTTTTGGCGTTGAAGCCGGCTGTTTCAACATCGATGACGACGGGGTAAAAACCACGAAAACGGCCCTTGAGGGTATGAACTGCGTCGGTCATGGGATCTCGGTCAGCATAAAATGAGGCGGCATTATGGCAAAAAAGCGCAGGCTTGTCCCCATCCCGCAAGAGGGAGCCTTGTGGGACAAGCGATGGCTCAATATCTGTGCAGCCACCAGCGAGCGGCTAGTAGTGCCGTGATGCTGCCGAGAATGGCGCTGGCCAGCACATCGGTTGGCCAGTGCATGCCGATCACCATGCGTGACAGCCCTATTCCGAGAGCCCAGAGCGGCAGCAGCCAGACCCCTGCCGGTGCGCGGGCCAGCCAGATGAGGCCAAAGTACTGGGCAAGGCTCATGGCGGCGATGCTGTGGCCGGAGGGGAAGGCGTAGTTCACCTCCTTTTGCCAGTGATTGCCAAGCCACTGGGGCAGTGCCAGCAGCTGGCTGGCAGCGTGTACCTGTTCGCTGCGCACTTCGGTACTGGCGGCGTAGAAACTCTTGATGGCGGGGATCAGGGACTGGCTCTCCAACCAGAGCAGGTAGGGTCTGGGCTCCTCGGTCAGATGCTTGATGATGCTTTTGATGAGCCAGTCTCCGGCGAGCAGCACCAGCAGCGCGCCGGCCAGAGCCAGCAGGGATGAGCGATCGAGCTGCAGTTTCTGCCTGGTCAGCAGCAACAGCAGCGCGGCGCTGATCCCAATTCCGGGAATATCGACCATGCGGGTGAGGGCATAAGGCCACCAGAGCCAGCCCGATTGCAGCGAGCCGGTCAGAAAGGGTTGCCAGGGGAGGATGGCAAGCAGCAGCAGGGGCAGGATCAAGAGGGTGGTAAACGCGAGCACCTGACTGCGGGAGAGGGAAGGGTTATGGGGCGGCATGATCTCTATCGGCAAGGGTCTGAAAAAAGAGCGCCATTGTGCCACTGCATGGTTTGACGGCAAAGCAGACCTGCCCTTCTGTTTACCTCTGCTTACACATTTGGCTGTTCGTTCATCAATTACCCTTAATTACCCTTGGTCTGCGGTAACCAAGTGCATGTCAGGCTGAAATATTGGCGGGCTTTGGGCTAGAATGGCGCGTCCATGGCGGTTGCCTGCAAAGAGAGCCCGATGAAAATAGTCGTAGATGAGAATATGCCCCACGCCGTGGAGCTGTTTGCCGAGTTTGGAGACGTGGTTGCCCTGCCCGGGCGGCAGATGCAGGCCAACGATCTGCAGGACGCCGATGTGCTGCTGGTGCGTTCGGTGACCAGGGTGAACGCCGACCTGCTGGCGACCAGCCCCAAACTGGCTTTTGTCGGTACCGCGACCATCGGCACCGATCATGTCGACAAGGCTTTGCTGGCTAGCCGCAATATCCCTTTTTATAGCGCCCCCGGCTGCAACAAATATTCGGTGGGGGACTATGTGCTCTCCGCCCTGCTGGTGTTGGCCGAGCGCTACGAGCTTGAGCTCGCAACAATGACGCTGGCGGTGATTGGGGCTGGCAACACCGGCGAGTGCGTGGCTGGCAAGGCCGAAGCGCTCGGTATGCTGGTGCTGCGCTGTGATCCCCCCAAGGCGCGCAATGCCCCTGATGCGGATTTTGTCGACTATCAGACAGCCCTTGGCGCCGATATCGTCAGCTTCCACGTGCCCATTACCCGTGAAGGAGTGGATGCGACCTACCATCTGCTGGATGCCGAGCAGATTGCTGCGCGCCCCGCCGGGCAGATCCTCATCAACGCATCCCGTGGCGAGGTGTGGGATAACCGGGCACTGCTGGCACGTCAGTTGAGCGATAAGCCATTGCGGTTGGTGATGGATGTCTGGGAGAACGAGCCTGAGCCGCTTGCACAGCTGGTGCCCCATACCGAGATTGCCACTCCCCATATTGCCGGCTATAGCCTGGAGGGAAAGGCGCGCGGTACCTGGATGCTCTATGAGGCGCTCTGCCGCCAGCTGGGGCGAGAGCCCCGTCAGGATCTGCGTACACTGCTGCCGGTTGCCGATGTGCAGGCGGTGGTGCCCGGACGGGCGCCGGATCAGGCATTGATCAAGCAGCTGGTTCACCTTATCTACGATGTGCGCCGCGACGATGTCCGTTTTCGCGCCCGGCTGGGTGTCCCGGGTAGCTTCGATGAGCAGCGCAAACATTATCCGGAGCGCCGCGAGCTCTCCTCCCTGCAAATCAAGGGTGAGTTTGCCTGTGACATGCTCGGCGCCGCCGGATTTGATATTTCACACTCATAAGAAGGTGGGTGAGCCGCTACGCCCGCACTACTTATGACCCCGTTTTTACCAATCCGCGGCAGGTTTGCTCTGCCTCGGATTGGCCATATCAGGCGAGGATGCCCCGCATATCGGAGCCCCGCCGACCATGGCGCCAGCAGGCGCCATAGCCGTTTTATTAGAGGAGAACAGAATGAGCCAGCAGTTTAATGTCGCGGTATTGGGCGCAAGTGGCGCCGTGGGCCAGGCCATGATCGAGATCCTGGAAGAGCGCGAGTTTCCGGTCGCTACGCTCTATCCGCTGGCTTCCAGCCGCAGCGCCGGTGAAACCGTGCGCTTTGATGGCAAGAATTTCGAGATCCTCGATGTTGAGGAGTTTGACTGGAGCCAGGTGCAGATTGCCCTCTTCTCTGCCGGTGCAGAGGTCTCTGCCAAGTGGGCACCGATTGCTGCCGAGCACGGCTGCATCGTCATCGACAACACCTCCTGCTTCCGTTACGACGAAGATATTCCGCTGGTGATCCCGGAAGTCAACCCGGATGCGCTGGCCGATTTTCGCAATCGCAACATCATCGCCAATCCCAACTGCTCCACTATCCAGATGCTGGTGGCCCTGAAGCCGCTGCATGACGAGGTGGGCATCGCCCGTATCAACGTCGCCACCTATCAGTCCGTCTCCGGCTCCGGCAAGGAGGGGGTGAGTGAACTGGCAGGACAGACCGCTCAGCTGCTCAATGGTCGCCCGGTCGAGCCGACTCTCTACCCCCAGCAGATCGCGTTCAACCTGATCCCGCAGATCGACAGCTTCACCGACAACGGCTACACCCGGGAAGAGATGAAGATGGTATGGGAGACCCAGAAGATCCTGGGCGATGCCAGCATTGCCGTGAACCCGACTTGCGTGCGGGTGCCGGTCTTCTACGGCCACTCTGAAGCTGTGCATGTCGAACTGCACCAGCCGCTCGATGCCGAGCAGGTGAAAGATCTGCTGCGCGCAGCGCCGGGCGTGACCCTGTTTGAAGAGGAAGAGGACTATCCGACACCGGTACGCGATGCAACCGGCAAGGATGAAGTGCTGGTTGGCCGCATTCGTCAGGATATTTCTCACCCCAATGGTGTAAATATGTGGATCGTGGCCGATAACGTTCGTAAGGGCGCTGCCACCAACAGCGTCCAGATTGCCGAACTGCTGGTTCGAGACTACCTGTAAGGCCGTATGGCCAAGAGGGTGCGCCGCAGGACGGCGGCGCTCCCTCTGGGCAAATAGCGTGGTGTGTGACCGGCACCGCACTGCGGTGTTGCAAGATTCTTTTGCGATATCAACTGATTAAGTTTTTTTCTACACTCAGAGGCAAGTTGGGTGCTAAATGTGTCGGACTGCTGGCTTGCAAGGCGAGCCTGATTTATATTGAACCGACTGTTTTGGGGTAACTATCCAGATTTTTCAATGTGATAGGGCCGTCATACGAAGGAACGAATATGGGACATTCCCGCATAACATTGGCAACGCTACTCGCATTGGGTCTGCTGGGCACCGTTCAGGCTGCAGACTCCTCACGGGAGCCGTTTTTTGTCGAACTGAAAGGCCCTGACGAGCCCGCACCACCCGCTGTCAACAGCCAGCCGCTGGCCCAGCCCGTCGCGCAGCCGGTTCGGGCAACCGCCCAGCCCATCGTCCGTCAGGTGGCAACCGCCAATCCCGCCAGTTATGGCCCGATTCGTCCTACCGATACCCTCTGGAGTCTGGCAAGCAAGTATCGTCCCTCCAGCCGCGTCAGCGTCTACCAGACCATGGTCGCGATCTACGAGAAAAACCCCCGCAGTTTTGCCGATGGCAACATCAACCATATTCTGGTGGGCTCGCGCATTCTGCTGCCCACTGCCGCCGAGGCGAGTGTCATCACAGATGCCGAGGCCCGCGCCAAGTTCCGCAGCGACAATGCCAGCTGGAAAGGGCTGAGCCCCAAATATCTGGCCAACAAACAGGCTCATACGGCTAAACCGGTCGCAGCAAAAGCCGCGCCAGCCAAGCCTGAAGTGGCCAAGGCAGAGCCTGCGAAGGCGGCGCCAGCGCCGTTGCCTGCCGTCAAGGCGGCACCCATTCCTGCACCTGTGACCGAATCGAAACCGGCTGTCGAGACCAAGGTGGCTGACGCCAAGGAAGTAGCCAAGGTCAACGAGGCTCCGGCGAAAGAGGCCGTTGCCCCGGCACCGAGTGCGGCAAGCGGTACCGCGCCTGCTCCGCTGCCTTCCGATCTGGACAAACCGGTTGGCAAACCTGCTACCGAGATGACCCTGGCGCTGGAAGATGCCAATGCCCAGCTCGCCCAGGTGACCGAGATGAACCACAGGCTCAAGCTGCGCCTGCAATCCCTGACCGAAGAGGTAGAGACCCTCAAGGCTCAGCTGCAGGATCAGACTGCGCTGGAGAAAGAGATTGCCGAGCTCAAGGCCAAGCCGGTGCCGCCCGTGGTGGCAGAGCCCGAGCACAAGCAGAACTGGCTGATGGACTTGCTCTCCTCACCGCTCAATCTGGCGATGATCATTTTGCTGCCGGTGTTGCTGGTGCTGGCGCTGGTGACCCTCTGGCTGCGCGCCCGGGCCCGTCGTGAGCTGGAAGAGCAGGAGAAGAGCCTCTCTGAATCCACCGCAATGATGATGGATCAGGATCACAGCGAGTTTGATGATCTGCTCAGCGTCGATATCACCGACAACGAGCCGGAGCGTCCGCTGCCTGACCTCAACACCCCGGATGGCTTCATGCCGGTTGAGCCGGCGCCGAAGCCCGATGTTGAACTGGTGTTCAGCGACGAGGGCGAGATGGATTTGCAGGGCTTCGAACCCGAGCGGATGCCTGCTGCTACCAGCCGTGACCCCGATCTGGTGCCGGATCTTGATCTTGCCCATGACGAGCCGATTGCGCTTGCCAATGAGCCAGCCATGGATCTGGCCAGCGAGTTCAATCCCAAGCCCAAAGGCGCCAACGAGATCATGAGTGAAGAGGAGCTGCAGGCTGCGCTCTTCGCCGAGCTGGACGCTGATCTTTCTGCCGATATCGAGCCGGAATTGAGTGCGCCGGCGCATGCTGAACCTGCCGATGATGACCTCGCCAGTTTCGATCTCAGCGATTTCGAAGGTGCCTTTGAGGAGCCGGCTGTCGAGATTGAGGATGAACATGCCATCGACCTGAGCCTGGATGGGGACGCCAGTGCTGACGAGATGCTGGCCGAGCTGGGTCTGGAGCCTGAACCGGTCAAGGCCAGGAAAGAGGCTGAAGCGGATCTGGAGTGGGATCCCAACGAAATGGCGCTCTCCGATTTCGAAGATGCCTTTACCGAGGTCGAATCGCACCCTGCCGATCTGCAACCCCGCGAGCAGGCGCAGGAGAGCGGTTACGTCGAGATCGACAAGCTGTTGGCGGAAGCGGATGCCAGCACATCGGAGCCGGAACCCTATCAGGGCTTCTCGCTGGATGTGGGGCTGGACGGTTTCCCCGAAGTGCTGCCGGAGTCGACCGGATTTGATGTGGATGCCGATGATGGCGGTGTTGGCGCCAAGTTGGATCTGGCACGTGCCTACCTTGAAATCGATGACAAGGACAGCGCCCGCGAGCTGCTGCAAGAGGCGGCAGAGCAGGGGAGTGACCATCAGCGCGCCGAAGCGGAAAAACTGCTCAAGCGACTGGGATAATCCCATCATCCCGATGAACTCGAACGACAAGGGCAGCCAGCGGCTGCCCTTTTTACTTGTTGCCGTGGCCGGAGCTTGCGCGGATTTTGGGATTTTTGCCGCGAGATGCGTATAATCCGCCCCGTTTCTTTCACTGCTTTACCAAAAGACACCCTTATCCATGCGAATTGCCCTAGGTATTGAATATGACGGCAGCCGGTACTTCGGCTGGCAGCGTCAGCGAGAAGTGATCAGTGTGCAGGAGGAGCTGGAGAAAGCCCTCAGCCGGATCGCCAATCATCCTGTCTCCATCCAGTGCGCAGGACGCACCGATGCCGGTGTCCATGCCACCGGTCAGGTGATCCACTTCGATACCGATGCCAAGCGTGCCGAAGGGGCTTGGACTCTGGGTCTCAACTCCAACCTGCCGCCCGACATCGCCGTGCGCTGGGTCAAGGAGGTGGACGAGGAGTTCCACGCCCGTTTCAGCGCTACCGCCCGTCGCTACCGTTATGTCATCTACAACCACAACTACCGGCCAGCCATTCTTGGCAGCGGCGTCAGCCATTATCACGAGGCGATTGATGCCGAGCTGATGCATCAGGCCGGGCAGTGCCTGCTGGGTGAGCAGGATTTCAGCTCGTTCCGGGCCGTCGGTTGCCAGTCCAAGACGCCGTGGCGCAATGTGACGCACCTCTGCGTCAGCCGTCAGGGCCCCTATATCGTGCTCGATATCCGTGCCAATGCCTTTTTGCACCACATGGTGCGCAACATCACCGGCTCGCTGCTGCTGGTGGGGCAGGGGCTCAAACCGGTGGAGTGGGTAGCCGAGGTGCTGGCCGCCCGTGATCGCAATCTGGCCGGGCCAACCGCCAAAGCGGGTGGCCTCTATCTGGTCGATGTGGATTACCCGGCTGAACTGGCTCTACCCCGGGTACCGCTTGGCCCGTTGTGGCTGCCGGACTCGGCACCGGGTACGACCAGTTTTTAGTAACTGCGCCCGAAAAATTGTGGTTTAATGACCCGTCATTTGTTGCCATCGAGCTATTAAGTCATTGAACAGACAAGGCTCGATGCGTTTTGTCAGGCACAAAAGCATTAAGGAATTCCATGAGCTGGCTTGAGAAGATTCTTCCCAAGAGCAAGATCACTGCCCCTCGTCGTCACAACATTCCGGAAGGGGTGTGGACCAAGTGCAGTGCTTGTGAACAGGTGCTCTACCGGGCAGAGTTGGAGCGCAATCTCGAAGTGTGCCCCAAGTGTGATCATCATATGCGCATCAGCGCTCGCGCCCGTCTCGAGAGTTTTCTCGACGAGCAGGGCCGCACCGAAGTCGGTGCCGAGCTGGAGCCTCATGATGTCTTGAAATTCAAGGATTCCAAGCGCTACAAGGATCGTTTGTCTGCCGCTCAGAAAGAGACGGGGGAGAAAGATGCGCTGGTGGTGATGAAAGGGACCCTCAAAGGGGTACCGGTTGTCGCCTGTTCGTTCGAGTTCTCCTTTATCGGTGGCTCCATGTCCTCCGTGGTCGGTGCCCGCTTCGTGCGCGCCGTTGAGGAGAGCATCAAGGAAGGTCGTGGTCTGGTCTGCTTCTCCGCTTCCGGCGGTGCCCGCATGCAGGAGGCGCTGTTCTCCCTGATGCAGATGGCCAAGACCAGTGCCGCGCTGGATCGTCTCTCCAAAGCCGGTCTGCCCTACATCTCCGTGCTGACTGACCCCACCATGGGTGGCGTCTCCGCCAGTCTGGCCATGCTGGGCGACATCAACGTAGGCGAGCCCAAGGCGCTGATCGGCTTTGCCGGCCCGCGAGTTATCGAGCAGACTGTTCGCGAGAAGCTGCCGGAAGGGTTCCAGCGCTCTGAATTCCTGCTGGAGAAGGGCGCCATCGATCTCATCATCGACCGCCGCGAAATGCGTAACCGTCTGGCCAGCCTGCTCGCCAAACTGATGAATACTCACGTCATCGCAGAGTGAAGATGAGTTCAAACATGCATCAATTCCAAAGCCGGTCGCTTGTCGACTGGCTTTCTTATTTGGAGCAGATCCATCCGGTCTCTATCGACATGGGGCTGGAGCGGGTCGGCACGGTTGCCCGTCGCATGGGGCTCACCCGATTGCCGTTCAAGGTGATCACGGTGGCGGGCACCAACGGCAAGGGCTCCAGCTGTGCCATGGCGGCCAGCATTCTGATGGCCGCCGGCTACCAGGTCGGCGTCTACTCTTCGCCCCATCTGCTGCGCTTTACCGAGCGGGTGCGGGTCAACGGTCAGGAGCTGGCAGATAGCGATCACTGCGCCGCCTTTGCCGAAGTGGAAGCGGCGCGCGGCGAGATAGCGCTCACCTTCTTCGAGTTTGCGACCCTGGCCGGTTTGTGGCTCTTCTGCCGCGCCGCGCCCGATGTGCTGCTGCTGGAAGTCGGCTTGGGTGGTCGGCTGGATGCCACCAATGTGGTGGAGTCCGATGTCGCCATGATCACCTCCATTGCCCTCGATCACTGCGACTGGCTGGGTGATACCCGCGAGGCGGTGGCGGTGGAGAAAGCCGGGGTGTATCGCGCCGGTAAACCCGCCATCAGCGGCGAGCCCAATCCCCCTCTGACCATCGCGAGCGAGGCGGCGCGTATTGGTGCCAATCTGCGTCAGGTCGGTATCGATTTTCGTGGCGATGAACACGAGAACAGCTGGGATTACCACGGTCTTCACCAGTGGCGCGACCTGCCCAAACCGGCGCTGCCGCTGATGAATGCGGTCACCGTACTGGCGGCGCTGGAATCCCTCGGCTTGCCGTTGCCGGAGTCTGCCATCCGCGACGGGCTTGCCAATGCCCTGCTGGCTGGCCGGATGCAGCAGCTGCAAAGTGCGCCGCTGGTTATCGTCGATGTGGCTCATAACCCCCATTCGGCCGCCTATCTGGCCGCCCAGCTGCGCAAGATGCCCTGTGCGGGTGTGCGCCGCGCCGTGGTCGGCATGCTCAAGGACAAGGACATGGCGGGGTCGCTTGCCGAGCTCGACGGTCTGATCGGCGAGTGGTATCTGGCCAGCCTGACCGGCCCGCGGGCGGCAAGTGCGGCCCAGTTGGCACAGGCGCTTGGCTCCGGACAGGGGCCGGCGACGACCTTTGACAGCGTCGAGGCTGCCTATCAGGCTGCCTTGGCCGTATCGAGTCCTGACGATATGGTCATTGTGTTTGGTTCGTTTTACACTGTCGCCGATGTGCTGGCGGGGTTCGCCAGCTAGCCAGCCCCTCTTTGTCGGGGGCATGCCATGAATTGGATCAAGTAAAGGAAGTAGGAGTCAATTTGGCCTCGAAGTTTCAAAACCGTCTGGTGGGCACCGTTATTCTGGTGGCCCTGGTCGTTATTTTCCTGCCGGACCTGCTGGATGGTCACAAGCTGGCGCAAAAGGAGGAGGCGTTTGCCAAAATTCCGCTGCGTCCCGATCTTGAGCCGGCCAAGCCCGCACTGCAGGTATCGGCGGCAAGCACGCTGCCGGCCGAGCATCTGGCCAGCCAGCAGCAAGCCTCGGCCGCCCAGCAGTGGCAGGTGGAAGAGGTCGCCGACCCCATGACCCTCGGCAATCAGGGGAGTGCCGCCCAGCAGGTCGGTGCGCAGGTTGCTCAGCAGCCGGTGCAGCAGGCCGCGCCTGCCAAGCCGCAACCCAAGCCGGAAGTGGTCGCCAAGGCGCCGGTTGAACAACCCAAGCCGGCACCAAAACCGGTTCCGACCAAGCCGGTCGAGGTAGCCAAGGCTCCGACTCCTGCGCCAGCCAAACAGCAGGCAGGCCAGATCAAGTCCCTCGATGACCTTATCGAGAGCAAGATGAGCCAGCCGACCACGCCAGCGCCCGCCGCGGCACCAGCGCAGGGCAGCTGGATCCTCCAGCTCGGCGCGTTCAAGAACGTCGACAGTGTCAACGCTCTGGTGAGCAAGCTGCGTGCAGCCGGTTACTCTGCCCATACCTCGCCGCGCACACCCGTGCAGGGGCAGATCAACCGGGTCTTTATCGGGCCGGATGTCTCCAAGGCCAAGCTGCAGGGGATCCAGGGACAGATCTCCCAGATGACGGGGCTGAGCGGCTCGGTCGTCGCTTACAATCCCTGATGGTCATTGCACTCGCATCACAACACCGCGCCCGTCGCGGTGTTGTTTTATCTGGTCGTCGCTATTTTTAAGCGCTGCGTCGCAAAGGCCACCACCCGGTTGGGATTTGCGGGGAGTTGGGTTAGTCTGAGCCCTCTGTCACCCATAGGAGTTCAAGATGATCCTCTCGACAACCCCCACTCTGGAAGGCAAGAGCATTCGTGAATACCGCGGCATCGTGGTGGGCGAAGCCATCCTTGGCGCCAATATCTTCAAGGACCTCTTTGCCGGGATCCGCGACATTATCGGTGGCCGCTCCGGCGCCTACGAAAAAGAGCTGGCCCGTGCCCGCGAGATTGCCTTTGATGAGCTCAAGGAGCGCGCCTCTGCGCTGGGGGCCAATGCGGTGGTCGGCATCGATATCGACTACGAGGTGGTGGGGCAGAACGGCAGCATGCTGATGGTCAGCATCAGCGGCACCGCCGTGGTGGTTTGAGATAGCAAGCTTTCCCCCGTGCGCTGAACCCGCGTGTTGAACTGGCAAGCCGATAACCGGGTTATCGGCTTTTTTTGTGCGCGACGCTTGAGAACAGAAATGCCAGATAGGGGGGATAATGAAGACAGCTTTGAAATTAACTAATTGATTTTGTTTATTTATATTTTTTCATAACCGGCGAGATCGGGTTTTATTTTTTTTAACTGGGTCACCCTCATCGGCTGGACTAGAGTTGTTGCCATCAGGATGACCTCTCATCATGGATGACACCACTTTTCTTGAACCACCATTTCTTGAAGGCGTATCAGGATGCACAAAAAATCTGCTCTGTTGACTGTTATCACTCTGGCCATCGCTGCTTATGCTGGCAGCGCGGCGGCAGCGGTACCGAACTTTACCGCTGACTGCCCGATGAACATCAAGGTCAAGTCACAGGATGGCAACGTCTATATCAATGGCAAAAAGGCCTCGCTGAAGACCAATGCACCCAATGCCTACTCTGCCCAGAGTGGCAAGATCATGATCGGCATCAGCGCTGATTCCGCTACCAGCGAGCCGAGCATTGATTACGCCATCAAGCATGACAGCCGTGCCAACGGCATCTGCACCGTGCAATCCTGGTCGGCAGGCAAGGCCACCACACAGCCGATGGCCAAGGGGGATTCTCCCTATCAGGGCAAGTGGGTCGCCAAAAACAGCGGGACTGGCCAGACAGTGGCCGTCATCCGGGTGGATGGCAAGGAGCAGGTGTGGGTCAACGACGTCAAGGTCAAGGCCAAGCGTGCCGATGGGGCGCTGCAGATCCGGCAGGGGATGATCCTCTACACCCTGCAAGGCGACCCGCGGGTGCGCGGTGAGAGCGAGTGGCAGGATAGTGATGCAGGCTCGACTGGTCCTATCTCTTTCGAATAAATCCGTTTGCCAATTCCGATAAAAGCGACGCAGGCCATGGCCTGCGTCGCTTTTTTACTGGTCTACTAAGGGGGGACGCTATGAGCGGTTACACCCCGACCAGGGTATTGGCTTCGCCGTACCAGTCCAGTTTGTCAGCCAGAGTCACGACCGAACCGATGATGATCAGGCTCGGGCTCTCGACCTGAGTGGCCAGCTGCGTCAGCTGTTGCAGCTCGCCGCGCACCACCCGCTGTTGCAGCCGGGTGCCCTGTTCCACCAGCGCCACCGGGGTGTGGCCGGGCAGACCGTGGGTTTGCAGCTCGTCCTGAATGCGGCCGGCATGGGCCAGCCCCATATAGAAGACCAGGGTCTGGTGGGGGGCCGCCAGCGCCGACCACTCCTGCGCGATATTGCCCGCCTTGTCGTGGCCAGTGATGAACTGCACCCGCTGGGCGTGATCTCGGTGGGTGAGGGGAATGCCGCTGTAGGCGGCGCAGCCCGATGCTGCCGTGATGCCCGGCACCACCGAGAAGGGGATGCCCGCCTCGGCCAGAGTCTCCAGCTCTTCGCCGCCCCGGCCAAAGATAAAGGGATCGCCCCCCTTGAGCCTGACCACCTGTTTGCCAAGGCGAGCCTGCTCCAGCAACAGCTGGTTGATCGCCTGCTGGGGCACGCAGTGGCGACCCGCCTCCTTGCCGACAAAGATCCGCTCTGCATCCCGGCGCACCAGTGCCAGCACCTCCTGCGAGACCAGCCGGTCATAGACCACCACATCCGCCTGTTGCAGCTGCTGCAGACCGCTCAGGGTGAGCAAGCCCGCATCGCCGGGGCCGGCGCCCACCAGGGTTACGCTCCCCTTGCTCAGCACCGGCTCATTCAATAGCTCGGCGACGCTCTGCTCGGCGGCCTGTTGCTGGCCGCGCGCCAGCTGGCATGCCAGTCGCTCATGGCTAAAGAGCCGCTCCCAGAAGC
Source organism: Aeromonas sp. L_1B5_3 (assembly GCF_963866575.1). Taxonomy (NCBI): domain Bacteria; kingdom Pseudomonadati; phylum Pseudomonadota; class Gammaproteobacteria; order Aeromonadales; family Aeromonadaceae; genus Aeromonas; species Aeromonas sp. L_1B5_3. Next base: position 17,567 of record NZ_CAWMDN010000161.1, on the reverse strand, counting down.
GGCGGCGAGCCAGCTTGTCCGGTATGGCCTTGACCCGCTCGCGCAGCTTGCCCGCCAGCGCCGCGAGCTGGCCGAGGTGTTGCGGCAGCATGGCTTCGAGTTTTTCCCGCAGCTGGCGGCTCAGCACTGGCGCCGAACCTGCGCTGGAGATAGCCACCATCAGCGGCGAGCGGTCGATGATGGCGGGCATGATGGCGCTGCAGTGGGCCGGAGCGTCCACCACGTTGCAGAAGATTTGGCGCAGGCTCGCTTCGTTGAAGACCTGCTGGTTGACCTCGGGCTGGTTGGTGGCGGCGATCACCAGCCACTTGCCATCGAGCAGCTCGGGGTGAAAGTCGGCGGCGCAGACGGTCAGTAGTCCCTGCTCGGCCCAGCTCATCAGCTGGGGGTCGAGATGGGGAGCATTGATGGTCACCCGTGCTTTGGCATCGAGCAGCAGGCGCGCCTTGCGCACCGCGACCTCGCCACCACCGACGATAAGCACCGGCTTGTTTTGCAGCTGACAAAAGAGAGGGAGAAAGTCCATAACGGGCTCCGGATGCGGGTCCGGCAGCGGAGGGCTGCGCAGGACGAAAAGAGGAGAAGGGGTTGGGGTGCAGTGAGAGGAAAAAGGGGGAAGCGTGATCCACGCCCGGGCCAACGACAGATCCCCACCGGTTGTCGGCCACTATGATCAGCTTCCCCAAACGAGGTTTTTCCTATTGCACCGCTTTGACATGCATGTTGGCGACGTACTGATCTTCGGCCCAGAAGATGCGGTCGGCGACCATGGCTTCCGGGTTGAGGGTGACGCCGCGCAGCACCCGCTCCTTGAACTTGTGATAACCGGCCCGATCGATAAGGTGACCCATGTGCAGGTAGATGGGTTTGCCATCCAGCATCTCGGCCTCGAACTCGAACAGGTTCTTGATCACCGCATGCAGCACCTCTTCGGTGACCCAGTTGAGAAACAGCTTGCCGGTACGGGGAGTCTTCTTGCTGGTGCGTCCCCCCAGCTTGACCATGTAGAGCTGCTTGGGATCCCGCTGCCAGGCGAGGGTCGGGCAGGCCAGCACGCATTCGCCACAGCCGATGCACTTGCTCTCCTCCTTGACCGCCTTGCCATGCTTGATGGCGAGGCAATCCACCGCGTGGTGGCTGCACGCCTTGACGCAGGCGCCGCAGCCGATGCAGCGCTCGGCATTGAAGTGGATCTTGGCGATGCCGAGGATGCCGAAGTCGGCCATGTTGGCCTTGGCGCAGTCGTTGGGGCAGCCGGCGATCACCATCTTGAGGTGATAGGGATTGGGGTAGAGGTGCTTCTCCATCCGCTGGGCCAGCCCGGTGCAGTCGATATTGCCCTTCTGGCAGATGGTGTTGCCCTGACAGGCGACGATGTTGCGTCCGCCGATGCTCTGGTAACCGGCGCGGGTGTCCTCTACCTCGATGCCGCAGGTCTCCACCTCAATCTCCCTGATAAAGGGCTCGAGGGCGGCATTGACCTTGTCCATGTCCTGATACTTGATGCCGGGCATCGCCAGCTTCTGGCGGGTGGTGAGGTGGATCAGGCCGTTGCCGTACTGTTCGGCAATCTGCTGGGCCACCGCCAGCAGGTGGGCGGGCATGATCCCGCCGGGAATGCGCACGCTGATCATCGCTTCGCCGCGCACCTTGGAGAGGCGGTATTCGTTCTTGGCGCGGGCCTTGATGATGTCGATATCGAGACTCATGGTGTTCTCCCTCAGTCGATCAGATGCTGGGCCTGGTCAAAACGAAAGACCGGTCCATCCACGCAGATATAGGTGTCGCCCATCCGGCAGTGGCCACACTTGCCCACAGCGCAAGCCATGCGGCGTTCGTAGTCGACCCAGATGCGCTCCTTGGGGATGCCACGCTCAAGCAGGGCGAGCACCACGAAGCGGATCATGACGGGAGGGCCGACCACGATGGCCTGGATATCCTCGCTATCCGAGAGATCCAGCTGGTCGATGTAGTCGGTGACCCGGCCGATGCGAAACTGCTCGCTCTCCTCACCCTCATCCAGCGTGACGATGAGGTTCTGGCGCTCGGCCCAGAGCGGCATCTCGTGGCGATAGAGCACCGCCTGCTCGTTCTTGAAGCCGAGGATCATGTCGAGGGACTTCACCTGTTCCGGGTGTTTGCTAAAGCGACGCAGCAGCCCCTTGACCGGGGCGACGCCGGTGCCGCCCGCCACCACGATGAGGTGCTGGTTGCGATAGGCCTCCAGCGGGTAGCCGTTGCCGTGGACGCCGCGCATCCACACCTTGTCGCCCACATCGAGGGCAAACAGGGCATCGGTGACCTTGCCGACTTTGCGGATCAGCAGATCCACATAGCCATCGCCATAGTCGGAGACCGAGATGGGCGCCTCGCCCACGGTGGGCAGGGAGATCTCCACAAACTGGCCGTAGTGGACATCAAAGTCGCGGGATACCCGAAAGTTCCACTCCAGTTCGGTGTGACGCTCGATGGCCAGAATGGTGTAGGCCTTGGGCAGCAGGCGATTTTCGACTGCTTCCTGCTGCTGTTCTGCTGTTGCGGTTTGTTGGCACTGGCACATATCAGTTCGCCCCCTGCGCGTGGTCGGCCGCGATGGTCTGTTCGACCACATCGGTCATCTTGTTGATGATGTTGCTAAAGGAGATGTAGTGAGGGCAGCGATCGTCGCAGCGGCCGCAGCCGACGCACATGTGCTCTTCCCCCTGACGGGCCTTGTAGTCGTTGACCTTGTGCAGGGCGCGATAACGCAGACGCTCGCCATGTTTGGCACGAAAACCGTGGCCACCGGCCATGTCGCTGAAGCCATCTACCATGCAGCTGGCCCACTGGCGACGGCGTTCACCCTGCTTGGGGTTCTCCGCATAGGTGAGGTCGTGCACGCTGTAGCAGCTGCAGGTCGGGCAGGAGGTGGTGCAGCGGCCACAGCCGATGCAGCGGCTGTCGTACTCGGCCCAGACCGGATGGGCGGTGAGGATCTGGCGGATCTGCTGCGGGTCGTCACAGACGCTGTCCGGGGTGCGCACCTTGACCGGGTTGCTCTGGACAAACTCCGGGGTGAAGTCGTCGGGCTCGCCCAGCTTGGCAAAGTAGCCGAGCAGCTCGGGATCCTTCACCTCGATGCGGGCCCCCTCATCGCTCAGACGAATGGCGGCGGCGTAATCCCGGGTCTCGTTGCTACCCATGGAGACGCAGAAGCAGTTCTCGAAGCTCTCGCGGCACTCCAGCAACACCAGTTTGAGCTTGCTGCGCAGCCGGGCGTAGTAGACATCGCTGTTCTGGCCGTTTTTGAGATAGACCTGATCCAGCCGGCGCAGGGCGTGGATATCGCAGCTGCGCAAGAACAGCAGGGTGGGTTTGGCCTCCACCCTGGATTCGCGCAGCTCCAGATTGTCAAAGTGGAACAGGGTCTGGGTGATGGGGAGCACCACCTCTTTCGGGGAGAAGTGGGACTTCTCCTGCCACACCAGATCGGCCGGATGGCGGATGCTATGGTAGGTGACGTTGTCGGTGTCGGAGAAGCGACCGCCCCGATATTCGGCCGCAGGGGCCATGATCCGGTAATCGGGTAGCAGCCGCTCGAACAGCTGCGCCAGCGCGGGCTGGGTGAGAAGAAACGACATAAATAAACACCTTGTCTTGGGGTGACATGCCTTGGCATTGCAAGGGGCGTGTCTGTCCAGGTATTGACTGGCCGGGAGAGCTGGGTTGCTCTCGCCGCGGTCCGGTTTATGACTCATCTTGTTCAACTGACCCGATTGTTATTGTGTTGGCGGCGCGTGCGTCGCGGCAGGTCGGGTCATGCCTGTAAAGCTGTTATCAATTGAGCAGGGCGGCCTGATAGCCTGCGCACTTGCCCATCACGTATCCCATCTCCAGCTTGTTGATATCGCGGGTAAAACGGGACACGGGGAAGTAGTCGGCCGGGGCGATCACCTCGATCTGGCAATCAGCGGGCGGATTGGCGATGAAATCGAGCGCCTCGTTGTAGCTGCGATCCCTCTGCTCCAGCGCCTGTGCCAGCGCGGGGTGAGTCTTGAGCAGGGTGCGGATCATCCAGGGGAAGGGCATCGGTTTGAGCCGGTAGCCCAGCGGCTCGGAGAGGATCACCGTCATCTGGCGGGCGCCGCGGCGGTAGGCCTCGATCACCGGGATGGAGTCGGCGACGCCACCATCGGTCATCGGCACCCCGTGCACCTCGGGATATTCGCGAGAGGCGAGGGGAATGGCGCAGCTGGCGGGCAGCACCTCATCCATGTTCTCCGGCTTGACCCGGATGTACTCCGCCTTGCCAGTCAGGGCATTGGTCACCACCGCATAGAAGGGGATGCCGCTCTCCCGATAGCGATGGATATCGAGGGGGTATTTGCGGCAGCTGGTGTGCCAGAGCCAGTGGATATCCACCAGATTGCCCCCCTTGGCAAAACGCAGGGGATCCAGAAACTGCTGGCTGCACGCCAGTTTGGTCAGGATCTCGTGGCTGCGGCCATGCTGGCTGGCGAGATAAGCCAGCAAGTTGGTGGCCCCCGCCGAGACACCGATGGCGAAGTCAAATGGGCGATAGTCATGCTCGATAAACGCATCCAGCACGCCGCTGGCAAATATGCCGCGCATGGCGCCGCCTTCTACAACCAATGCGCTGGGGGATGCGTTTTTGTTCATGACAGGCACCTCATTGATAAGTCAGAGAGAAAAAGTGGGAAAGAGAACGTTCGGGCTGTCAGGCCGACCATTCTGACAACCAACCGGGGTTGGCCATCGCAATGAGGTCATTCTAGGAAGGGGATGGTGTTTAGAATATCTGTTAATAATGAATAAAGTGTTTTGTATTTCTAAACGATACTGATAAACCCGTTGTGATCAAAGGGGTTGTGTAGGAGTCTCAACGACTCTGTGATGGCTGGATATTGGCAAGGATGAGTGTGTCATGACGTTATTGGTTCCCCCGCTGCTACAACGTGGCGATACCATCGCTTTTTTCTCCCCCTCCAGCGCGGCGACCGCCTGGGCACCCAACCGTTTTGCCCGCGCAAAAGCCTTTCTTGAGGGGCAGGGCTTCAGGCTCAAGGCGGGCAGCCTCACCGGCCAGCAGGATCACTGGCGATCCGGCTCCATCGCCGCGCGGGCCGAGGAGCTCAACGCCCTTATTCGCGACCCCGAAGTGCGCTGCATCATGTCGGTGATTGGCGGCAGCAACTCCAACTCCCTGCTCCCTTATCTCGATTTTGATGCGCTCAAGCGCGATCCCAAGATCATCGTTGGCTACTCAGACGTGACGGCGTTGCTGCTCGGCATCCACGCCCAAACTGGTCTGGTTACCTTTTATGGCCCGGCGCTGGTGGCCTCCTTTGGCGAGTTGCCGCCGTTGGTGGATGAGACGCTGGCCAGTTTTTTACAGATTGCGTTGGCCGATGACGCTGGCGTCCCCTGCACGCTGCCCACCCCGGCAAAGTGGAGCGATGAACGGCTCGATTGGGAAAACCAGACCCGGTCTAAGCAGTGCCAGCCCAATCGGCTGATCTCGGTGGGCTCAGGCCGGGTTGAGGGGAGGCTGATTGGCGGCAACCTCAACACCATGGCGGGGATCTGGGGGGCCCCCTATATGCCGCCCATCGAGCGCGGTGACATTTTGCTGCTGGAGGACAGCCTGAAATCTGCCGAGACGCTGGAGCGATCCTTTGCCCATCTCAAGCTGTGCGGGGTGTTTGAGCGGATCGGCGGCCTGATCCTCGGCAAGCACGAGCTGTTCAACGATCAGGGTAGCGGCAAGCGTCCCCTTGATATTCTGCTGGAGGTAGTGGGGGAGCCAAGCTTCCCTATTCTGGCTGAGTTTGACTGCGCCCATACCCACCCCATGCTGACGTTGCCGCTGGGTATCGAGGTGGGGCTTGATCTCGACCGCCAGCAGCTCACCTTGCTGGAGCCCTGGTGGCGAGCAGAATGAGGGCGAAATGAATGTCAAAAAACAAGGCCGCTTAGCGGCCTTGTCTGTTTTTGTGGGGCGTGATCAGGGCAGGGCATCGGGTCGGAAGCTGGCGCGGATCTGCGGCACCAGGCTTGAAGGGTCGAACCCTTTCTCCTCGCCCAGCACCGGATGGAGCAGGGGTTTTTCTTCGATTGGGGTGATATCCCCCGCCAGCAGCTGGCGGGTGGCCTGACCCATCTGGTAGAGCTGGCGCACCGGCGCAAACTGGGTCGCCAGATTGAGGGGGTCATCGGCGCGGGTGAAGGCCATCATGGGGATCTGATAGGTGGCATCGCGCGCCGGTTTGTCGCCGTGAATGCCCTTTCCGGCGGACATCAAAAACGGCTGGTGATCGCCAAAGGCGATGACCAGATAGCGTTTGCCCGACTGATCGAGACTCTTGAGCAGCCGCTCCAGCGAGGCCATGGCATCCACTACCCCGGTGTAGTAGGTATTGAGCAGCTGCCTGTCACTCTCGCTCTCGTTCGGGCAAGCGCCGCTGCGCTCCTGTGCCTGATAGCGGGGGCCATCGAAGGGGCCGTGGCCCTGCATGGTGACCGCATAGGCAAAGAGCGGTTTGTCATCCTGTTCGCTGCGTTTGAGCAGGTGATCAACGAGGGCATCGTCCGAGATATAGAGCCCCTTGTGCTCGAGGGTGGAAAAACGGCTGTCGAACCAGCGTTCCTGATAGCCAAGCGCCGGGATCGCCTTGGCGCGGCCCCAGAACTTCTCCACATAGGGGTGGACGAAGAGGGTCTGGTAGCCACTCTGGTTGGCACTGCGGGCAAGGCCCGGCACCTGATCCGAGAGGTAGTAGTAGGGCACCACACCCTGCTTGAGCAGCCCCACCGGCAGGCCGGTGTTCATCTCGAACTCCGCCAGCACCGTCATGCCGCCGGTGGTGGGGGAGTGGATGGTCTTGTGCCACTGCTGGATGGTGGCGGGCAGGTTCAGGGTGGGTGCGGGGGCGCAGAGCCGCCCTTGCCAGTCGAGCATCAGCGACTCATATTGCAGCACGATCACCAGATCCCAGCGCGGCACCGCCCCCTGTGGCGGTTGGCTCAGCTGGGGGGTGAATTCGTTGATCTGCAAGGGGTAGCGAAACACGCTGCCCTGCTCCAGCATCTCGTCCACCAGATTGAACAGGTAGAGACCGGGGCCGGAACGGATGATGTCCCTGTGGTAGTTGACCGCCCGATCCACGTAGCGCACGTTGGCCCCCAGCAGCTTGTTGCTGGTCTGGGTGGCAAAGACGCAAAGGGCAAAGAAGGCCACGGTGGCGGCGGCGGTGCGCAGGATCCAGCGGGAGAGGGCAAAGCGCCAGCAGAGGAAGAGCACCATAGCGCCGCCAAGCAGCGGCACGACGGGGTGCTGATCCTGCAGGATCCGCAGCAGCGCCATCAGGTTGCCGAGATCATCGCCGCCGAGCGGCACGCCGTAGATGGCGATCTTCATGAAGTTGGCCAGCAGCCCTATACCGGAGAGCGCGGTAAAGACCAGCCCCATGTAGAGGTTGAATCCGGCCAGCGCGCAGAGGCTCCAGCCCAGCACCATGCTGCCCCAGGCGAGGTAGTAGTGCTCCGGGCGAAAGCCTGACCAGAGCAGAAATTCCCCCAGTTTGAACACCACGAAGCCGTGCAGCAGCACGAAGGTGAGGTTGCCGAGCAGCAGGCTGCCGATGATGCGCCAGCGCAGACTGCGGCGCAGCCTTGGCAGCACCGCCTTCAGCACAGCGGCGCTCAGCGCCAGTACCAGCGTCAGGCTCACCATCAGATAGGTGAGGTTGAAGCCCTGCTCCGGCAGGGTCTGCAGGATCTGGCTGAAGTCGCCGCTCTCGGGGCGGTCGGCCAGCAGCAGGCCGATCCGCAGCTGGTAACGGCTGGACAGCGCATCGTCGGGGGCGCGCAAGGTGCTGTTGAGATCCAGGGTGCAGCGGCGTTGGCGACATACTTGAAGCTTCTCCACCGGCTGGCTCAGCTCGTCGATCCGCTCCCCCTTGTCGTTGAGCAGCTCCACTCGCACCTTGTCTCCCGGCTGGAGCGGCCCTCGCAGTTGCCACTGGCTGCGCACCACCAGATAGAGGCCACGGCTGTCGCTCTTGTAGAGCAGGGCGTGGCGGGTGAGGGTGGCCAGCGGGTTGTCGGCGGGCCCCAGCACCAGCGGTTGGGCACGGCCAAGCCAGCTGCCGGGATTGATGAGGGGCAGCAGCAGGGTGACGATGAGCAGGCCACCGAGCAGGGTCAGCAGCAGGCGGGAGAGGCTCAGGGCGCGGCGACGGCCTGAGAAGGGACGATTCATATCAGCTCATCCTTTGAGCAAGTGAGAGAGATGCAGATCATCTGCATACTATTTGACCCGATGGTGCGTGGCCGGTTCATGGATGTCAATTTAATGACCACCTGATGAATTTTTGGTTGCACTTCGGCCCTGCATATTGTGATCCCGATCGAGAGGTTGTCCGGAATATGTGATGAAAGCGTCATCATGAACGTTTGCTGCTGGTCTGCGAGAGAGGTGCTGTTTAGTCTCTCAGTAGCGACAGGAGGTACATGTATGAATCCCAAGGTGATGGCACGGCAAGCCAGATTGCTGCGTATGCTCGAGAGCAAGGAGGAGATCCGGATCGGGCGCGAACGTGACTGTCCGCTTCCCGTGGCGCAGCTGGTCAAACTCAAGGATTCCCATCCGTCGGTGATCAAGGTCTATCGTCACGGTCTTACCGCCGAGGTGTTTCATCTCAAGATCGATGGCCATCACTGGTGCCTGAAGCGGCGCCGCAACGATTCGCTGGTCGCCAACCTCGATGGCAAGACCGCTTTCCTCACCGAACTGGAGCGGCGGCGCGAAATCGAAGCGCTGCGCGAGTTGCATCCCACCGTGCTCTCCCACGTGGTCTGTACCAGCTTTGGTTCGGCCCGCGCCGGCATTCTGGTCTCGCCCTGGCTGCGGGGTGTGCCGGTGCATCAGCTCAACGAGCGCAATCTGGCGCAGATGCTGGAGGTGCAGGGGGAGCTGGCCCGCTGGGGCTGGTTCGACTGGGACCCTAGCCCGGGCAACCTGCTCGATGACGGCGAACATATCAGCGTGTTCGACTTTGGTTACATGTGGCCCTTCGATCCTCGCTTCGAATACAACTCCAACGGGCTGGTCGACCCGCAATTTCATGTGCCGGAGCGGCTGGAGACCCGCACCCTCTCAGGGCTCTGGCTCGATGAGGCCGATCCCTTGCCGCAGTTCCGCTACTGGCGCGAGCTCTGTCTCAAGTGGGTGAAACGGGAGATCCACCACCTGATACGGGAAGGCGCCAGCGCACCCGTGCTGGCCCGGTTGCAGAGCCTGCAAGGGGAGTGGAGTGCCGCGCTGGCAAGCGACGAGGCGCTCGCCGCCAACTGGTGGCGAGATATGTATCGCAGCCACCGACTCGATGTGGCCGACGATCTCAGTGGCCGCAGCTGCAGCCCGCTCACCCTGCGTCGTCTCGACTGGCTGGAGCAGGCGGTGACCGACCACTACGAGCAGCTGGTCGACAATCTCTCCAGCGAAGAGCTGGGGCTGGGCCAGAGCGAGCTGCTGGCCAGATTGCAGCGCCAGCGCCGCGAAGTGATGGCGTGCCAGTTGCCGGTGACCACCTGCGCCTGAGCCCGCCTCAGCGAAACAGAAATGAAAAGGGCACCTTGCGGGTGCCCTTTTGCATGGTCGGATTTGCCAGCCGTGAGGGTTAGTCCAGCAGCTCCTGATGGAGGCGGTTGACGATCTGGCCCGCTTCGCCCTCTTTGACCAGGAAGCAGAGGTTGTGGGCGCTGGCGCCGTAGCAGATCATCCGGATGTTATGGTCGCGCAGGGCATCGAATACCCGGCTGCCCACCCCGTTGACCTCACTCATCCGGTTGCCGATGAGCGCCACCAGAGCCAGCTCGTTCTCCACCTCGACTTTGCAGAGCTGGCTGAGTTCGGCCAGCACCTTGTCGCTGAGCACTGGTTCGCCATTGCTCTGGCTGCCGGTGTGATCCAGGGTGAGCGACACGCTCACCTCCGAGGTGGTGATGAGGTCTACCGAGATGCGGTGACGGGCCAGAATGCCGAACACCTCGGCCAGAAAGCCATAGGCGTGGAACATGTTGAGGCTGTGCAGGGTAACCAGTACCTGCTGGCGACGCAGGGCCACGGCGCGAAACAGCGGGCTGGTGTCCGTGGTGGAGCGGATCCAGGTTCCCCCTGCCTGCGGCTCCCTGCTTGAGCCGACAAAGACCGGAATGTTCTGGCGCACCGCCGGTTGCAGGGTGGCGGGGTGGAGCACCTTGGCGCCGAAGGTGGCCATCTCTGCCGCCTCGACAAAGCTGATTTCGGGAATGGGGCGGGCCCGGGTGACGAGGCGTGGATCCGTGGTGTAGATGCCGGGTACATCGGTCCAGATCTCGATACTGGTGGCATCGAGCGCTTCGGCGAGCAGGGCCGCGCTGTAGTCGGAGCCGCCACGGCCAAGCGTGGTGGTGCGACCATCGCCATCGGCACCAATAAAGCCCTGGGTGATGACGAGGGTGTCGCCAAGCACCGGGCCCAGCGTCTGCTGGCAGAGATCGCGAGTCGCGTTCAGGTCGACGGTGGCCTTGCCAAAGCGGCTGTCGGTGCGCATCAGCTGGCGTACATCCTGCCAGTGGGCATTGACGCCGCGCTGGCGCAGCAACTCGGTAAAGAGGCGGGTCGACATCAGTTCGCCGCAGGCGATGAGGCGATCAGCCAGTTCGGCATCGGTTTGCTGGCTGGCCTGCTGCGCCATGGTGCGGATCTCGCCGAGCTGATCGTGGATCAGGGCGGTCACCTCGGCGGGGTGGCCAAGGTCGGCCAGAATGGCCTGCTGAATGTCAGCCAGCCTGGCCAGCTGGGCTTCGCGGCCCGCGTCGTCCAGCTCACCCTGAGCCAGTGCCACCAGCAGATTGGTGACGCCGGCGCTGGCGCTCAGCACCACGATGCGGGTGGCGGGATTGGCCAGCACGATATCGGCGCAGTTGTTCATGGCCGCGGCGTTGGCGACACTGGTTCCGCCAAACTTGGCGACATTGATCGGGCTCATTGCTTACTCCTGTCTTAATTTAAAAATCCGGATCCATCGGGCAAAAAAGAGAGGAGGAGGCTGAAAATGGCAGGAATGTGCGAAGCGATCCCGGCCAGAAGCACTCCACCCGCAGAGCCCATCCCGTACCCGCCCCTGACAGGGCGCGGTGGGGGATGACCACTACCGATGACAACCCGGGGGATTCAGCCCCCGCAGCCGACACTGAGGTTTCCAGTCTCCTCAGATGTCTCGGCGCTGCTCCCCCTGACCCAAGTTCACCGGACTCTGGCGTCCTCTCTCGGGCTGCCTGGGCAGCGCTCCTCTTCTGGCTCCACCATGGCGGTGGAGTGCATTTAGAAATACCTTGCGTTGGATTGGACTGTCAATCGAGTTTGTAAAAAAGTTCAAAATGTCAGCTAACTCAACGCAAAATCAATAGGTTACACAATGGTTTTTGACAAAACCTTGGAACGACGCTGCCAGTTGTAGAGGCGCTGGCGCTCAACCGGCAGATCCTCCACCTCCAGCGGTTCGAACCCCCGCTCCCGGAACCAGTGGATGGAGCGGGTGGTGAGCACGAACAGGCGGTGGATGCCGAGCCGCTTGGCCCGCTCGGCCACCTTGGCCACCAGCTGATCCCCCCGGTTGGAGTTGCGATAGTCGGGATGGATGGCGACGCAGGCCATCTCCGCCATCGCCTCTTCCATAAAGCAGTAGAGCGCCGCGCAGCCGATGATGAGGCCATCGCGCTCGATGATGGTGAACTTGTCGATCTCCATCTCCAGCTGCTCGCGGGAGCGGCGCACCAGAATGCCTTCCTCCTCCAGCGGGCGAATGAGGTCGAGAATGCCACCGATGTCCTCGATGGTGGCGGCGCGGGCCTGCTCGGCGCTCTCCCGCACGATCTGGGTGCCGAGGCCGTCGCGGCTGAACAGCTCCTGCAGCATGGCGCCATCATCCTGATAGCTCACCAGATGGGAGCGGGGCACCCCGCCGCGGCAAGAGGCAATGGCCGCGCGCAGGTAGCGGGCAGTGCCGGACATCTCTTCTCCCGCCAGCTCCAGTTCCACCAGCAGCTCTTCGGCCTGTTCGGGGAAGAGCTCGGAGATAGCCTCGCCGTGTCTGTCCATTACCCCCTGGGTGCTGCTGAAGCAGATAAGCTTGTCCGCCTTGAGATCGACCGCCACCCGGCGGGCCACCTCTTCCGAACTCAGGTTGAAGCTCTCGCCGGTGACCGAGCAGCCGATGGGGGAGATGAGCACCAGACTCTTCTGATCGAGCTGGCGGGTGATCCCCTCCACGTCGATACGGCGCACCCGGCCGCTGTGGCAAAAGTCGATACCATCATCCACCCCCAGCGGCTGGGCGGTGACGAAGTTGCCGCTCACCACGCTGATCCGCGCACCCTGCATCGGAGTGTTGGCGAGCCCCATGGAGAGCTGGGCTGTGATGTCATATTGCAGGCCACCACACACCTGTTTGATGATGGCGAAGCTCTCGTCATCGGTGACCCGGATCCGCTTGTGGTACTGGGCCTCGATCCCTGCGCGGGCCAGCGCTTCATCGTTTTGCGGACGTGAACCAAACACCAGCACCAGCCGTATGCCCAGCGTCTGCAGCAGGGCGATATCGCTGACGATATTGGCAAAGTTGGGGTGGCAGACGGCTTCTCCCCCCATCATCAGCACAAAGGTGGCGCCCCGATGGACATTGACATAGGGAGTAGATTGCCGAAAGGCATTGACCAGACTGGGCTCACGTTCACGCACTTGATATTTCTTCCATAAAAAAACAGCGATTGGCTCAATATATGAAAATAAATTCACAAATCAAGACTAAATATTGATTTGGTTGGGTTTGTTGGCCAACCGGATGCCTTGCCCGTGCGTAACTGGTCGAAGTGGCAGGAGAGGCGCAGGGGAGTGAAGAGGAGGATGGGGGCGGGAGGCGCCGGTTGATCCGGTGCCACAAACTGTTATCTTCGATGCTCCTTTTCGTCATCGTGCATTGGCACCGGTTTTTACAAGGAGTGGCTTGATGGAACAGATTATTTCGCCGGCAGAGGCGTTGCCGGGGCGCAGCGAGGCCATGGTGATTGGCCAGCAGCATGCAGTAAACGGCCATCCGACTCAGGGGCACTGGCCCGAGAACATGGCGATCGCCTGGTTTGGCATGGGCTGCTTCTGGGGCGTGGAGCGCCTGTTCTGGCAGCAGCCCGGGGTCTACTCCACCGCGGCAGGTTATCAGGGCGGCGTCACCCCCAATCCCACCTACAAGGAGGTGTGCAGCGGGCTGACCGGTCATGCCGAGACGGTGCAGGTGGTGTTTGATCCGGCGGTCATCAGCTATGGCGATCTGCTCAAATTGTTCTGGGAGCAGCACGATCCGGCGCAGGGGATGCGGCAGGGTGGGGACATTGGTACCCAGTACCGTTCGGTCATCTTCTATGGCGATGAGAGTCAGCAGGTCATCGCCCAGCAGAGTCTGGCTGCTTACCAGCAGGCCATGGCGGCGAGCGGTGACAGCCGGGCCATCACCACCCGCATCCTGCCGCTGGCGCCTTTCTACTACGCCGAGGAGTATCACCAGCAATATCTGGAGAAGAACCCGGATGGCTACTGCGGATTGGGTGGTATTGGAGTCTGTTTACCGCCGAGCCTGAACCGCTGAACAGGTTTGTAGTCGATTCCGTAAAAAAAGTGAAAATAAATGGTCGGAGGAGGGAACTTATTGCGACCAGTCGGGACTAACTAGGTAGCGTCCAGGGATCGGATGCGAAGTCCAGACACATTTCTTGCCTTGATAACCGCCTGATGAATGAACGCACTGGCGGATTGAAAATGATAGCAAGCAGGGCTGCCCATCAAGGCGGCCCTTTTCATATCTGCTTGTTTTAGCTCGGGAGGGGCGATCGGTCAGGCGATCGCGCTGTCGAAGAGGTTCTTGATAAGATCGATAAACTCGATGAGGAAGGCTTTCTGCTCCGGGGTCGGGGCACGCAGCCAGACGGCGGAGAGCACCTCTTCCAGATCGGCGACCACGGCGTCCGCCTCCTGCATGATGGTAAAGCGCACCTTGGGTGCCAGCTGAGGGTTCTGCTCGCAGATGGCCATCAGGTTGCTGGCCACCCGGCTACTGACGAGATCCTCGATGGTCTGCTCGCCACCCGCGTTCTGTTGCTGGGCCTCAAACAGTCCCAAACTCTCCACCAGATACTCGATCAGCGAGATATAGCCTTCACTCTCTACCACCATGGTTGCTGCCTCAATACAGTAACAATACGAAAATTAAGCGTATTTTAGTGGCTTGATCTAGCTTGGCAAGCAGCAGTGCAGGCGATGGCGGGTAAAACTGACTCCGCCGCGCTCCACGCTTTCCACGCCGGTCAAGGTAAAGCCATGCCGTAAAAATAGCTCATAACTGAAGGCGCTGGCCTCGGTTGTGATGGCACTGATGCCAAGGGCACGGGCACCTGCCAGCGCTGTGGTGAGCAGCAGATTGCCCAGCCCCTGCCGCTGGTGGGCTGCTCCGACGTAGAGCAGGCTGAGGTGGCCATCGGCGCTCAGGGTGACAAAACCGGCAGGCGCTTCACCCAGCATGGCAACCCAGCCATGATGCTCGCGCAGCTGGCTGATAAAGCCGGGATGACGGGCGCCGAGCGCCCACTGCTCCACCTGCTCCGGGCTGTAGTGCTGGGGGCCGGTGTGGCGTATCGCCTGCTCGAACAGGGTGACCAGCGCTGGAATATGTTGCTCGCCAAGGGGGGCGATAAAGAGGAGAGGCGTCATGCCGAAGCACCCTGATCAGCGGCATTGCCGGCGGGGGCCATGGGCCGTCTGGATTTCGGCAAACCGGCGACAACCCGCTCATAGGAGTGGTGCACCCAGCCTTGCCAGAGATCATCGGGCAAGGTGTTGTTCAGGGTCACTGTGTTCCAGTGTTGCTTGTTCATATGCCAGCCCGGTTTTACCTCGGGGTGAAGCTCGCGCAGCAGCAGCGCCAGCTCGGGCTCGCACTTGAGGTTGATGGTGAGCGGGTCAGCTTGCCAATCCACCAGCGCGAACATCTTGCCGGCGATGCGGTAGACCAGGATCTCCGGGCCAAACGGGGTATCTTCCTGACTGCCCGGCAACGAGAGCAGAAAGTGGCGTAAAGGGGTTAACTCCATGGTCTGGTCTCGCTGTGGGTGATCCGATCAGTGCGGTTGCATATCAATCAGGGGAAGGCATCTGTTACTATGCGCAGCCGAGTATACCCCCCATCACCGAGGGAGCCTATTGATGTTGTATCACAAGACTTTCGAACTGGGTCCCGAGCGGGATTGGGTGGTGTTTGTCCACGGCGCCGGTGGCAGCTCCTCCATCTGGTTCAAGCAGCTGCGCGCCTATCGCGAGCACTTCAACGTGCTGCTGCTGGACTTGCGCGGCCATGGCCAGTCCAACAGGTTGCAACAGGTGATCCTGGGCCACTACAGCTTTCGGGCGGTGACCGAGGATATCGTTCGGCTGCTCGATCATCTCGATATCCGCCGCGCCCACTTTGTCGGCATCTCCCTTGGCACCATCCTTATTCGCCATCTGGCCGAGCTCTGCCCGGAGCGGGTCAAGAGCATGGTACTGGGCGGCGCCATTTTGCGGCTCGATATCCGCTCGCGAGTGCTGGTGCAACTGGGCCGACTCGGCCAGCACGTCCTGCCCTATATGTGGCTCTACCGGCTGTTTGCCTTCATCATCATGCCGCGCCAGCACCATCAGGAGTCGCGCAACCTCTTTGTGCGCGAGGCCCGCAAGCTCTGCCAGAAAGAGTTCAAACGCTGGTTCCGCCTCGCCACCGAGGTCAACCCGCTGATGCGTTATTTTCGCGAGCGCTCCCTGCCCATTCCGACCCTCTATGTGATGGGGGAGGAGGATCATATGTTTCTGGCACCGGTGCGCGAACAGGTGGCCCGCGATGCCAGCTCCTCGCTGGCGGTGATCGAACAGTGCGGCCATGTCTGCAATGTGGAGCAGCCGGAGCAGTTTAATCGCCGTACCCTGGCGTTTATTCAATCGCTGGGAGTGAAGAGATAATATATAGCCAATAGGGTACTCTGAGATCTAACCGTAATAAGTACGTTTTAAAAATGAGTATGTAGCACTATGTATTTTATTTGGTTTTATTAAGACAGGTGAGAGTTAAGTTATATAGTTTTTTTGTTTAAGTTTTTCATGCGATAAACAGCTCTAGAAATGCGAAAATGTGATAATGAAGAGTATGTAAAAAGTATAATCTGAGTGATTCCAAGAGCTGTTGTTGGAACTAACAATATCAGAACATATATAATTATGCTAATGATGGCCATGATAAGTGTCTTGCTCATGAACCAATCAAGATTTATTGTGTTTATCTTGAGAGCGTAATCTTGAGTCACACTTCGAATTGTTATTATTGAGCTGGAATAAATCATGGCGCTAGCTATCGCCCAATCACCAGTTATTAACAAGTCATACCATTTACCAGTAAATCCTTTAACTAAAATCAATGCTAAGAAAGGAATTATGATGAATGTATATGATATCGCTGAATATTTAATCTCCTCCGAATAGTTCACCTTGTTCTCCGTTGCATTGAATTATGTCTATGACCTTTTTTATCTGTGCGTTTTTAATTGTTTGCTTTCCTTTTATTTTCCACAATTCATATACTGAATGGACTAGTAGACTATCTTTCGCATTGATTGTTTTATTGCCATTTTGGAATTCCCCCAACCAAGAATGATCTTTTATGTGGGCATTGTAGATTAATTTTGTTTGAGTATTTTGAAGGCGCCAGTTTAAATCTCCACGAAAGCAAGAGGTTATTACGTCAACTATTTCTTTACCATCATGCTTTTCAAGGAAATTTGAGAACATTTCCTTGGGACGTTTGCTAAGTCTGAAGCTTGTATCTATGTGTACTACATTAGAATTAACACCTGAATTTAACTCCTCCGTGATAGTTAGTGATTCGTTAGGCTCTATCCTTCGGTTCGCATCTGACCATTTTTCCATCGCCAGTGCAATATCTAGTTCATTTAAGGTTGGTTCGACCCTATCTTTAAACTTACCGCTAGCATTAACTTTTTCTTCTAATTTTCGATTATGTTTTTGAGTTATTTTTGACAATGATTCTAAAGAGCCTACTTCACCAGTAAGGTCATTAATTAAATCATTTGGACTAGTTAAGTCATCAAATAACTTTATCAGCCTTAATATTATGGAGCCACTTTTAATCTCGCTTAATTCTATGCGGAATTCTAAGTTATGGTCTAATGCATCAGCAATTGCTGTACCGAAGTCTTCATATGCTGATATATATTGGCCCAATGCAAAAAATACTTCACCTACGTTTTTTCTGTTTTCATTGTACTTTAAGTGGAATTCTACAAATGTTCTAGACATAATATTAAGTCATACCAAATATGAGGTGAACGCTACAAGGAGAATAATACTCTGAAGATCATATTCTATTTGGATGGCATTACTAGTTATTCAGTTGGGTTGCGCTATAGAGTATTTTTTTTTTTTTTTTTTT